>JAPHSI010000104.1 GCA_026193155.1 Sulfurimonadaceae bacterium
AAAAATAGAAGCGAATAAAGACCTAAATGCATATATTGGTATTGAAAATGTAGGTGATGGCGTTCCTATAGCTATTAAAGACAATATACAAGTTAAAAACTGGTCTGTTACATCAGGTTCAAACATTCTTCAAGGATATATCGCACCTTATAACGCTACTGTTATCGAGAAGATGATTAAAGCCGGTCTAAGTCCGTTTGGTCGTACAAATATGGACGAATTTGCTATGGGTTCTACGACAGAGTCAAGCTTTTACGGAAAAACACAAAATCCTCATAATTCTGAATATGTACCCGGCGGAAGTAGTGGTGGAAGTGCCGCTGCTGTTGCTGCTGGTTTAGCTATAGCTGCACTAGGGAGTGACACGGGCGGGTCTATCCGTCAACCTGCTTCATTCTGTGGTATTGTCGGGATGAAACCAACTTACGGAAGAGTTAGTCGTTACGGTTTAGGTGCATATGCATCTAGTCTTGATCAAATCGGTCCTATGACACAAAATGTTGAAGATGCAGCTATTCTTTATGACATTATCAGTGGACACGACGAAAAAGACTCAACATCTGCTCTAAAAGATGATAAAGTCTCAGACAAATTAGATGCAAACAGAAAACTAAGAATTGCAGTTTTACCAAAACATGTTGAGAATGCAAGTACCGATGTTAAAAATGCTTATGAAAAAGCCATAGCTTTACTTGAAAATGCAGGACATGAAATAGTAAACTACGAGCTTATGGATGCTAAATTTGACATCTCAGCTTACTATATTACGGCAACTGCCGAAGCTGCTACAAACCTTGCTCGCTATGACGGTATACGTTATGGTAACCGCGTTGAGGGAGCAAATCTTGAAGATACATTTATAAAAACTAGAAGCCAAGGTTTCGGTGATGAAGTAAAACGTCGTATCATGCTTGGAAACTTTGTTTTAAGTAGCGGTTATTACGAGGCTTATTATGTAAAAGCTCAAAAAACAAGACACATGATTAAAGAGCAATATGAAAATATCTTTAAAGACGTGGATTTAATTCTTTCACCTATTGCACCGGGTATTGCTCCGAAATTTGGTGAGCTGTCAAACCCTATGGATATGTACCTTAGTGATTTATACTCTATCAGCGTAAACCTTGCAGGTCTTCCCGCTCTTTCACTTCCAATCAGCAAAAGTGATAACTCTATGCCTGTCGGACTTCAACTAATTGCTAATGCATATGATGAGCAAACACTTTTTGACGGTGCACTAAGTCTAGAAAAAGAAGTAAACTTCTCAATCTAGCTTTTTTATTTTTTTAGCATAAGTTAAAAACACGATGCCTAGTGAGACGATAAAAGCCGTCACATATAAAGAGGCATTGTAATTTCCATACCTCTCAAATAAAGCAACACTGTATAATGGAGCACCGACCTGCCCTATCCCATAAGCTGCCGTCATAGCACCCATGAAAATCACGGGATTTTTTCCTGCTAGTTTTCCACCGTAGTGCATAAAAAGAGCAACATGGGCTATAAATGTACTTCCGTATAATGCACCGCTTAGAAGATTCATATAGATATTGTTTGTAAAAGCAGGTATTAAGATCCCTATGATTTGAAGTAAAAAGGTAAGTATTATAATATCTACACTTCCATACTTATGAGCCAGTCTCATCCAAATAATTGCAGAAGGTATACCTGCTATTCCAACTATAAGCCATCCAAGACTACCTGAGCCTTCAAGTCCTGGCAATGAGTTTATAATATCCGGAAAAAAGGTAGCTTGAACAACAAAACCAACCCCTGCTGTAAAATAAGCAAGTATAAGAAGTATCACATAAGGTGTAAACATAGATCTAGATACTTTGTGAGGGATTGCTTCTTTTTTTAGCTCCTTATCAAACGATAGTATATATACGACATAAAATGAAACTAAAAGTGCAAGTATAGTCAGTACCATCCACGCATCTCTCCAAGTACCACTTCTAAGTACATACTGACTTACAAGTTCAGTTACAGTTATTGCTACACCTATTCCGCTAAAATGCATCCCCATAGCTTTTGTTTTATCTTCATAGTTTATTTTCACCATTACAATAGCTCCACCTACAATAAGCACCATAGCCGAGCCAAAACCTGCTATAACACGTGATATAAACCAAAGAGTCTCATTTGTAGTAGTAGCCAAAACTAAAGTGGTAAGTATACTAAGTACCATACCTATTCTAAAAAATTTAACTTTAACATTTATATCTTTCATAAAAATAGTAAAAATTGCACCACTAAGATAACCTGCATAATTAAAAGATGCGAAGAGACCCGTATTTGTAACACTTAAAAAATCTTCCAGCATTGAAGGGAGTAAGGTAGTAAAAGCGAATCTGGCTACACCTACCCCAACTACTATACTCAATATGCCTGCAAGTAAAATATTAAAGTTTTTATTTCTATTAAATAAGTCTATATTCATTTTGTTTTATCTCTAAAAATTATTTATTTTTCTTTCTTGATCTTATAGTAAAAATTGAATTTTAGCACTTTTTAACCACAAAATGGTTATAATCGCGAAAATATCTAAAGCAATCTGCAGGACAGAACTTTCTTTAGTAAAATATAATAACATCAGCTATAAAAAAGGATTCTCCATGAACATTCGTAAAAAAGCCCTAACATTTGAAGATGTACTTTTAATCCCTAAGTATTCAGAAGTTTTACCAAAAGAAGTTAGTTTAGAAACTAAACTTACTAAAAATATATCATTAAGAATTCCGATGGTTTCTGCTGCAATGGATACAGTTACAGAATATCGTGCAGCAATAGCTATGGCTAGACTTGGTGGAATTGGAATTATCCATAAAAACATGGACATTGAATCTCAGTGCAAACAAGTCAGAAAAGTTAAAAAGAGTGAGAGTGGAATTATAATAGACCCTATTTATGTTAATCCTGACGCAACACTAGCTGATGCAGATGCACTTATGGCTGAATATAAAATTTCCGGTGTGCCTGTAGTTGACGGTCATAATAAACTTCTTGGAATCCTTACTAACCGTGATATGAGGTTTGAGAAAGATATGCGCAAAGTTGTATCTGAAGTTATGACTCCTATGCCTCTTGTTACTGCTGATGCAGGTATAAGTTTAGACGATGCAGCTGATGTAATGCACCAACATAAAATTGAGAAGCTTCCTATAATTGATGATAAAGGATTTTTAAAAGGTCTTATCACTATAAAAGATATTAAAAAGCGTATCGCGTATCCAAACTCTAACAAAGATGATTTTGGTCGTTTAATTGTTGGTGCTGCTATAGGCGTTGGTCAAATGGACAGAGCAAAAGCACTTGTAGATGCAGGTGTTGATGTATTGGTTTTAGATTCAGCACACGGACATTCAAAAGGTATTATTGATACTGTTAAAGAGATTAAAAAAGATTTAGCTGTTGATATTATTGCAGGTAATGTTGCAACTAGCGAAGCAGTAGAAGCATTAGCAGAAGCCGGAGCTGATGGTGTTAAAGTAGGTATTGGACCTGGTTCAATCTGTACTACACGTATAGTAGCAGGTGTTGGTGTACCTCAAATATCTGCTATTGATGAATGTGCAGAGACTGGTCGCAAACTTGGTATACCAATTATTGCCGATGGTGGTATCAAATACTCTGGAGACTTGGCAAAAGCATTAGCAGTAGGTGCTAGCTGTATTATGGCAGGAAGCCTTTTAGCAGGTACTGAAGAATCTCCGGGTGAAACTGTAATGTACCAAGGTCGTCAATACAAATCATATCGTGGTATGGGAAGTATCGGGGCTATGCAACAAGGAAGTAACGATAGATATTTCCAAGAAGGTACTGCTGCTGATAAGCTAGTTCCTGAAGGTATTGAGGGTCGTGTACCTTTTAGAGGAAGTATTGCAGGAATTGTTCATCAAATGATGGGTGGACTTCGTGCATCTATGGGTTACTGTGGAAGTAAAGATATTCCAACATTTTGGGATAAAGCAGAATTTGTAGAGATCACTAGTGCAGGACTTAAAGAATCTCACGTTCATGATGTTCAAATAACTGCAGAAGCACCTAACTATCACGTATAACATGTCAGAAGTAAAGTATGCTGGATTTTGGATTCGATTTTTAGCATCCTTTCTTGACACCCTCTTTTTAGCTGTCCCCCTTGGCATTGTTATCTATATTTTAAGTGGCGGAGAATGGTTTGACTTTGCACAATATCAGCAAAATATGCAAGCAGCAATGGCTGGAAATGCAAAACTTGCTTTA
>JAPHSI010000146.1 GCA_026193155.1 Sulfurimonadaceae bacterium
ATATATTTTGCACAAACATTACACATAAATTGTATAATATTGTGAAATAAAATATAAAGGATATAAAATGAGTTCGTTAAAGTTATCGGCACTTCTATTAGGTGCAGCGTTGTTTTTAGGTATGGGTGCTACTACATTAAGTGCAGATATGAAGTGTGGTGCTGGTAAATGCGGTTCTTCTATGAATACTAAACAAGAGAAAAAAGAGATGAAGCGCGATAATGGTAAATGCGGTTCAGAAAAAAGAGAGATGATGCGTGACGATGATATGAAACGCGGTGATGGAAAATGTGGCGGTGAAAAAAAAGCAGCAAAAAAATGTGGCGCTAATAAATAAACATATCTAAATATAAATAGAGCACAGAGCTCTATTTATTATCTACAGTTTTTTATCTTCCAAAATTATATTCATAAATGTTCTTTTTTACAAAAAATAATTTATTTTACACACACAGTACACATATGCTTTGTATAATTTTTATTATATAAGGAGTATGTTATGAACTGTAAAGAATTATATTTGCGTTTTAGCTCTTATGGCGCATACCTAAAAGATGTTGCTCTTCTTTTGGCAAGATTAACTTTGGCATATGGTTTTTATACACCGGCTATGAACAAGTGGTCAGATATAGATTCCGTAGCTATATGGTTTGGTGAGAGTTTAGGTATACCTTTTCCGACACTAAATGCTTATATGGCAGCATCTACAGAACTTATGGGTGTGATACTTTTAACACTTGGCTTATTTACCCGTTTAATCTCTATTCCTCTTATGGTAGTTATGGTAGTAGCAATTACAACTGTACATCTTGGGAATGGTTTTAGTGCAGGTGATAATGGATTTGAAATACCATTATATTATTTTCTATTTTTACTTATTTTTGTTGCTAATGGCGGTGGTAAGTTCTCACTTGATCGTATTATATTTGGTAGAGAAAGCTAGTATAATAACTTCATGATAAATAGAAGAAAGTTTTTAAAGGCTGGTTTTTTAAGCTCAGTTATATTTATTTCAAGTGGGTGTGAGCTTTTCTCCGTCACAACCCCAAAAGAGACACTAGCCATATTGCAAAATGATTTATTCCCACACAGCAAAAAAATGGGTACTGATGTCAAAAAGTATATGCAGATAGTCCTTAAACATTCAAAAGTCAGCGATGCAGATAAGAAGTTTATAAAAAACGGCATCAAATGGTTAAATGAAGAGGCAGTCTTATTATTTGACTCTACTTATGTAAAACTTCCTTCTGATAAACGACAAGAGGTATTAAAATCAATATCTAAAGTAAAATGGGGAAGAAGTTTTATATATGATAACCTGACTTACATAATGGAAGCTAATTTTTCAGATCCAATCTACGGTGTAGCAGACGGGCAAGGATGGAAATGGCTTGATTTTAATACGGGACTTCCACAACCAAAAAAGGCTTACTTATGATATATGACGTATGTATAATAGGTAGCGGTGCAGGTGGCTCACCGATAGCATATGAGCTTTCAAATGCCGGTTTTAATGTAGTTGTATTAGAAAAAGGCAAGTATTATAAAGAAGAAGACTTCTCTAAAGATGAGTTGGCAGTATCAAGACGTGATAAATTTATACCAGATTTAAAAGATGAAAAACATATAATCAACGAGATAGATGAGAAGGGAGATATAACACGTTTTGACGGGCACGAATACTCTTGGAGTTTTTGGAACGGTTCCATGGTAGGTGGTTCATCAAACCTGATGAGTGGATATTTTCACCGACTTAAACCAAATGATTTTAAACTTAAATCAGTTTATGGGGAGATAGAGGGTGCAAATGTAGAGGACTGGCCAATATCTTATGAAGAGATGGAGCCTTTTTATGAAAAAGTCGAACGTGTAGTCGGTGTAAGCGGAAATCTTACAAAACATAAATTTTTAGAACCAAGAAGCACATCTCAGTTTCCATATGTAAAACTGGAAGAAAACCATGTTACAAAGTGGTTTGACAAGGCTTGTGAAGAATTAAACTATGAGAGTTTTGCAACGCCTAGGGCAGTTTTACCTATGGATGCACTAAAAAGGAACGGCTGTTCTTATTCTAATTTTTGCGGTAGTTATGCTTGTGCTACGGGTGCAAAAGGAAGTGCAAGGGCTGCACTTTTGCAAAAGTGTAATGCAAAGATTATACCTGAGGCTTTTGTGTATAAACTAAGTAGTGATGATTCAAAAGTAAACTCGGCTTATTATTATGACTCAGATAAAAAATCTCATACCGTAAAAGCAAAAATCTTTGTCTTAGCCGCTCAAGCCATAGAGAGTTCACGTCTTCTTCTAAACTCTTCTAACAAACATTTTCCTAACGGTTTGGCTAACTCTAACAAACAAGTCGGTAAGAACTTAATCTTCTCAGCAGGCGGTAGCGGTGAGGGTAGATTCGATTTTAAAAACTTAGATAAGAAACAACAAAATGAGTTAATGCAAACAGGTCTGTTTTTCAATCGCTCACTGCAAAATGATTATGAATTTGAAAAAGACGGTAAAAGATATAAAGGCGGTACTACAGACTTTTTGTTTGAGCATCAAAACTTAATATCGCGTGTTGCCAGAGAGTTTTACGATGATAATGGAGATATAATATGGGGGGACGCCCTTCGCGATAAAATCCATAAGTCACTTACAACTTCAAGAAGATTAAGTTTTGAGGTATTTAATGACTGGCTACCTACTGATAAATGTTTTGTAAGTGTGGATGATAAAGAGAGAGACAAGTACGGTGTAAATGTCGGAGTTATAAATCTTTACGGACATCCGCATGATTTGGAAGTGGGTGAGCATCTGGCACAAAAAGCGGTAAATATTTTAAAAGAGATGGGTGCAGATGATATAGACTATTCAATCTCTTCAAGTCCACCTCCAAATTTGGTAGCAGGCGGATGCAGGTTTGGAGATGATCCGAAAACTTCGGTTTTAGATAAAAATTGTAAGACACATGACTTAGACAACCTATATGTTACAGATGCTTCATTTATGCCTACAGGGGGAAGTGTCCCATATACTTGGACAATATATGCAAACTCATTTCGTGTAGCCGAGATTATTAAAAAAGAGTTGTCTTAGCCACATTTTCCAGGTGCACACTTCATTGCAGAATCACTTTGCATAGTAGGTGTAGGATTTGAGTCGCCACATTTTGTAGTTAGTTTTTTACCGTCTCTCTCACGTACACAATCATAAAGCTCTTTTGTAGTTTTTGCAGATATGACACAGCTTTTTCTAGTGTCGTCTTCACGCATCTGAGAGAGGATATTTTTTTTCTTTTTATCAAGTGCGGAGTTGCCGTCAAACATATTAGCACCACATTTTCCTGCTCCACATTTCATTCCTGCAGGTGCTTCTTTTTTAGCCTCTTTTTTCTCACATCCGCTAAATAAAACTAACAAACTAACAAATACAATAACAAAACTAAATCTCATCTTCTAACCTTCTTTTTAAATAGCTTTCATAAATTATTGGGATAATTATTAAACTTAAAACCGCTGAACTTACAATCCCTCCAATCATAGGAGCGGCAATTCTCTGCATAACTTCACTCCCAACTCCATCTATGTACATGATAGGAAGAAGACCGGCTAATATGGCAAATACGGTCATTAGTTTTGGACGGACTCTTTGAACAGCCCCGTCATATATAGCATCTCTAAGATGTGATTTACTAAAGCTATCACTAAAAGTCTCGCGATACTCTTTAACACTTTGCTCAAGATATACAATCATAACTATTGCCGTCTCGGCGGCTATTCCAAGCAGGGCTAAAAAACCTACTATTACGGCTATACTCATGGCATATCCTAACATATCAATATATATTAGTCCTCCAAGAAGAGCAAAAGGGAGAGTGAAAAATACCAATATAGTCGCAAATACACTTCTTAGAGCAAAGTATATTAAGACTAAAATAATTACAAGTACAGCAGGAATAATCCATACAATTTTTGCCATTGCAGATTCAAGGTATTCACTTTGACCTGCCCACTCTATATAGTAGCCATTCTCAAGTTTTATATCTTTTAAAATTTCACTTGCTTTTTGTTTATACTCACTTGGTGTTACTTCATTTTTAGGCGTTATAGATATGAAGGTTACAGGAAGAGCTTTCTCACTTTTGATAACGGATGCACTTTGTCTGTAAGATACATTTGCAAAAGTTTTTAGAGGTAAAAAGCCAAAGGGAGTTTTTATCTGGATATTTTTTATAGATTCCAAATCTTTTCTCTGCTCCTCTTCAAAACGAAGTGAAATAGGGTACCTCTCAATACTTTTATAAAGAGTAGATATTTTCATTCCACCGATAGCTAAAGAGGTATATTCAAGTAAGCTGTCTTTTGTAATTTTATATCTTGCGAGTTTTGTCTCATCTATATCTATGTCTAAATAATATCCACTGCTTGCTTGGTCTGCAAAAACAGACTCGCTTAACTCAAATGCTCTAAGTTTTTCCTCTATCAACTCAGCATATTTTTGTAAGCCATCTGCACTTTTACCGTATAGTTTTATACCGAGTGGGGTACGTATACCCGATAAAAGCATATCTATACGTCCGCGAATAGGATATGTCCAAGAGTTTATAAGTCCCGGTATTTGAAGTGCTTTGTCCATATCTGCTTTTAAACTCTCATATGTAACACCCTTGCGCCACTCATTTTGTGGTTTTAGTGTTATGATGGTCTCAAGCATTCCAAGCGGAGCAGGGTCGGTCGCCGTATCTGCACGTCCACCTTTTCCAAAGACCGATTCTACTTCGGGGAAGCTTTTAATTATTTTATCTGTTTTTTGAGTAAGAGCTTTTGATTGATCAACCGAGATTCCATATGGGGTTACAGGCATATACATATAAGTCTGCTCATTGAGCATAGGCATAAATTCCCATTTCATATCTTTATATAGTGGATAGATATAAGCTAAAGAGGCTAAAACAAAAATAAAAACAAGATATTTAATTTTAAATCCGTAAACCAAAATTGGATTATAGGCCCAAATAAAAAATCTGTTTATAGGATTTTTACTCTCATGAGGGAGTTTTCCTTTTATAAAAAACACCATTAAAACAGGTACTAGAGTTATACTTAGTATCGCTCCAGCAGCCATAGCAAATGTTTTTGTAAATGCTAGTGGAGTAAATAGTAAACCCTCTTGAGAAGTGAGTGCAAATATAGGTAAAAAAGATACAACTATAAGTGCTAAAGCAAAAAATATCGGTCTGCCGACCAGTTTTGAAGAGTCTAAAATTATCTGAACTCTTTCATTATTTGTCGGTTCTCTATCAAAAATCTCTTCAAATTTATGAATGCTTTTATGGGCATTTTCTATCATAACTATAGATGCATCTACCATTGCACCGATTGCTATTGCTATACCGCCTAGACTCATAATATTTGAGCCGATGCCAAAGAGTTTCATAAGTAAAAAAGTTATAGCTATTGTTAACGGCAAAATAAGCAGCACAATCAAAGATGAGCGAAGATGTAATAAAAAAAGACCGATTATTAGCACAACTATCAAACTCTCTTCAATAAGGGTTGATTTTAGAGTGTCAATAGCTTTTTCAATAAGTGATGCTCTCTCATAAACCTCTACAATTTCTACACCGTCAACTTTAAGTTTATCCATCTTACTTTTTATACGATTTATTGCAGAGTAAACGTCTTCTCCGTAGCGAAGCATAACAATTCCGCCTACAACTTCGCCATCACCGTTTAAATCAGCTATACCGCGTCTTGGAGCGGGAGCTAACTCAACCCTTGCAATATCTTTTAAAGTTATTGGAACTCCACCTTTTTGAGTGACTGCTAAGTTGTTTATCTCATCTATGCCTTTTAGATATCCTTTTGCTTGAATCATCCATTCAAAACCGTTTTGGATTGAGATTCTACCACCTGTATCATTATTGTTTTTCTTTAAGACTTTTGCAATATCTGAAATACCTAGGTTATATCTAATTAGTTTATCATTGTTTATAGTTACTTGATACGTAGGTACAAATCCACCGATACTTGCTACTTCACTCACACCGTCAACCCCCATTAGGGCATATTTGTAGTAGTAATCTTGCAAAGTTCTAAGCTCAGCTAAGTTTAGACTGTCTGATTTTAGAGCGTATTGATAGACCCATCCGACACCGCTTGCATCTGGACCCAAGTTTACCTCCATAGATGCAGGCAACTTCGAGGATATGGATGAGAGTTGCTCAAGTACACGGCTTCTTGCCCAGTATAAGTCTGTGCCGTCTTTAAAAATAATATATATCAAGCCATTCTCATAAGTGGAGTACCCACGAACCGTATCTATATTTGCTATTGCCAAGAACTGTGAAACAAGTGGATAAGTTCCTTGGTCTTCAATTATCTCAGGGGATTGTCCGGCCCAGTTTATTTTTACGATTACTTGTGGAGGTGACAAATCAGGCAGTGCATCTAAAGGGGTATTCTTGATAGCCCATATAGATGCAACAGTTAAAAAGATAGTGCTAAGAAGTACTAAAAATTTGTTTTTAATACTAAAGTCTATAATTCTTTCAATCATTTTTTAGCCCTAATATAGTGAATTGATTTGGGCATCACTATCCATCATAAACATAGCATTGTTTACAACTTCATCACCCTCGTCTAAACCGCTTATTATCTCGTAAGTGTTTGCATCTATAGCTTTAGCATCTATAACTATTGGTTCATACTCACCTTTAAAATCACCTGCCAAGAAAACATAGTATTTTGAGTTTTTGCGAATAACTGCTGTTTTTGGTAATGATAAGTATGTTTGTTCTTTGAGATAGGATTTAACATTTGTGTACATTCCCGGAAATATCTCATTATTAGTATTTTTTACACGAAGCCTGAGTGTCATGGTGGCTTCATTAGGGTCTAAGTTAGGATATAACAAAGCGTTAGTAGTAGTATATTTGTTTGCTAGTGACTTAAATGTAAGTTCAAACTTTTGTGCTTCATTTAACCAAAATCTGTCTTCTTCAGGTAGTTTTACCTCTACCCATAACTCTCTTAGACTGACTATTTCAAATAATTTTTGACCTGCTTTAAAAGATGAGCCTTCATTTATAGTTTTTGAAAATATATAACCACTATGTGGAGCATAAATATTTGTTAACTTAGATGGATTTTTTGATGATTTAAGCTCTTTTATCTCTTTTGCGTCTATACCGAGAAGTTCAAGTTTTAGCTCTGTACTCTTTAGCATAGAGTGGTTTTTTTTATTTTTTGTATATCTGTAAGAACTTAAGTACTCATCTTTTGCCTTATAAACTTGAGGGGAATAAACTTGTGCCAAAAGTGTCCCTTTTGTTACATACATATAGACTTTGTTAGCATAAAGCTTCTCTATAAAACCAGAAAATCTGGGACTGACGTCATATGTAAGCGCTTCATCTTTTTTTGTATATCCATAGTTGCTTTTTGTGTATGCCTTACTTACTTTCTTTACTTTTATAGTTTGAACATTAAAGAGTTGTGTAACACTTGCATCTTTTGCATACAGTGTAAATGTTATAAAAAAAATTAAAATGATTTTCATTTTGTAGCTCCTGATAGTTGTAAGATTTTTGCATAATTGGTATGGTATAGACTAACAGCATTTATACGTTTTTGCTCAAGCTTTAGTCTTTTTTGCAGGATTTTTACCTGCTTTAAAAGATTAGTCCCCGTTGAGGTAGAGGAGTAACTAATATCTAGCATATGTTTTATATGTGCAAGAGCTTCATTATCTATTATTTTATATATGTCATAAGCATTTTGCATCTGAGTATAGTAACTGTTAAATTTGTTTTGCAGATCTATTTGTACATCTTTTTTCTGAGCTTCTTGAGATAGCAAAAGTTTCTTTTGCTCTTCATATTTTGATTTTTCATATCCATATATAGGAAGTGTGACACCGATTCCTATATTAAAATAGTTGTCAAATTTACTTCTTATTGAATAACCTGTGCTAATCATAAAATCGGGATATTTATTTGCATCTGAGAGTTTTATTTTAGAATTTTGTTTTTGAATCTCTTTATTTTTTAATTCTAAATCCAAATTATTAGCTAAAAGAGGTTCTAAAGAACTTTTACTCGGTAACTGAGATATATCAAGTGATATATCCAAGCTATTTATATCACTTGCACTAAGATAAGATAAGATTGTATACATCGTATCTATTTGTGCTTTTAATTCACTCTTTTGTACCTTAAGTTCTATAAGTGAAAGTTCTGCATCCATCATATCTATATGTTGATTATTATTTACACTTGTATATGCTTCAAAAAGCTCTATAGATTTTAGTATGAGCTTCTCATAACTCTCAAGTGTTTTATAGACTGCATCAAGCTCCCATATTTTGTAAGCAGTTTTTTTGATTTTATATACTAGTGCAGATTTTGCTTTTTGTAAGGATGAAAAAAGTATTTTTTCATCTGCTTTTGATACATCTTTTTTATTTCTAAGTTTTGATAAATACGGAACTTTTTGCTTTAAGCTAATGATAGTTTGTGACATAGGCTCTGAAGAATCTAGTGTATTTGTAATGATTGATATTTCAGGATTAGAGAATGAATCACTTGAATGTACTAAGTGGGAGTTTGCGTTGATTCTTTCGTTTAAAACTTCAAGCGACGGATTTTTTTCTAATGCACTTGTTATTATCTCATCAAGTGTTAAAGCATTAAGTGTACAAAAAAATAAAAAAGAGAGTATAAAAAATCGCATATTTTCACCTAATTGATATATTTAGTATGAATTTTATATATATAGTGTGTAATTTGTGTGTAAATACACATTATATTCACATTTTTTATTCGTATAATTTAAATCGAGAAAGAGTTAATGCTGCTCTTTCAGTATACTTCCCTTAAAATTCAAAGTATAGCGCCGTAGCACTTCCCTTAAACGGCGCTAGCTTTTATATGCATTTTTTACCTCTTTTAAAATCCAATCCCATTTTCCATAATTGCTATCAGCGTTTATGTGTCCTGCATTTTGAAGTAGTTTCATCTCTATGTCTAATTCTGCTTGCAGACGTAAGAGTTCACTCTCATCCATATACGGATCATTACTCGAACCGACTAAAATAGTCTCCTTTGCATAAAGCTCTTCAGGAATTTCACAAGGAAAAAATTCATTTAATTCTTTTATATGGGTGTTCATACTTGGTGGGGCTACTAGAAAAAGTTTTTGTATTCTTTTGAGTTTTTTCTCATTTGCCAAATGAAACCATAAAGTATTTGCGAGTGAATGGCATATTACAATATCGGGATTAAAATCTTTCAGTGCGTCCAAAAGTTCTTTACTCCACTCTATTTTTGTGGGATTATCAACATCATTAAATTTCAAAAAATAAACACACCCGTAGTCTTTTGCAAGCTCGCTTGCAAGCCAGCTTTGCCAGTGTGGATAATCACTTCCACCCCAGCCGTGAACAATAAGAACTTTTTTCATTTAAAACCTATCTTTTTAAAGCAGATTTTACCATAAAGAAGAGTATAAATATCCAAAGTGTAACACTACTGAAAATATCTAAAAAACTTACATCTTCATGTATATGGATGAGTGAAGCCGCATCTATAGATGCTACGTCAAATACATAATCAAGACCTAAACCAAAAAGGATACTTCCGACTATGATACTTCCAATATATATATATAAGCTTTTTGTGCCTAGCATTTTCTTGACCACACCTATCGTGACAGTGTTTGTTGCCGGACCTGCTGTTAAAAATACAAAAGCAGCACCTGCACTTACCCCGTTTAACATAAGAGCCGCCGCAATCGGCAAGCTGGCTGTAGCACATACATACATCGGCACTGCAATAGCTATTGCAATAATATAAGAAAATATAGTGTATTGAGCTAATATATCACTTAAATCCTGGGGTATAGATATAGTTATGATAGCACCTATTACCAGACCCCAAAAAAGCGGTGTAGCTATATCACCAAGTAGAGTAACAAAAGCATATTTCATAGCTTTGACAAATGAAAATTTAGTTTTTTCATCAGTTTTTTGAGAGCTACAACACGAACTCTCAGCAGAGCTGCAACTACTATCTTCTTGTTTTGCCGAAAAATTCATACCGTTTGAAAAAATCTGTGTATTTGCAGGTTTGCTATTTGTATTTACGGCTGAAAAGCTCATAGCAGGTTTTTCTTCCTCTTTATCATATATATTAGTAAGTATTCCCGCAATCATAGCTATAAACATAGATGTTATAACTCTGTAAATCGTGAAGACCCAACCAAACATACCGTATGTTGCCAAGATGGAATCAACTCCGGTTATGGGTGTTGAGATTAAAAAGCTAAGAGTTGCACCCTTTGAAGCACCGCTTTTTTTGATACTTGTAGCAAGAGGGATGACACCGCATGAACAAACTGGCAAAGGTATTCCAAAAACTGTGGATTTTATTACCGAAGATATACTCTCTTTCCCAAGATGTTTAGTTACCAGAGTGTCAGGGACTAGTTCGTGTAAAATACCTGCAAAAATAAGACCAAAAAGTATATACCAAGACATGGCATTACTTAGGTTATATAGCGCATTAAAAAATTCTAATATAAGTTCCATGAAATACATTTTACTTTATATATCTTATAAATAGTTTGCAACTTCCAACTAATTGTCGGAAGTTACTTTTAGTACACTTTTGTTATTGTAGGTAGCTCTAAAAGAGGTGCCCAGGTAGCATTTGCATCTGCAGCTTCTGTTATATTGTTATCAGAGTTTTTATGTATGGCAGGACCAAAAATCCCATCACCGTTATAATCTTCAAAGTACCAGTTGTTTTTAACTTTAAATGTAAGTTGAATCTTACTCTCTTTCTCTATTGTTAGGCTTATAGAGCCGGATGGTGTATAGATATCATTCGGATTTAGAGTCTCGTTATCCCACATCTCGCTTGTACCAAAAGGTCCGCGCTGACGGTTTGTCTGTGTATCTTTTGTAGCTGCATATAGAGGTTCGTCAGGGTCGTTTGGCTCAACTCTAGATCCAATATTCGCATCTGTCCATGCAGCACCAGGAGCTATCCATCCAAGCTCTGTGTTATTTGCATCTGTAAGCGTTATGTCACCTTGATGATGACCGGCTGTCGAGGCAGTTCTATTATCATCACTCATATATACACGAAACTGTGTATAGTTGCCCTCACTATACATCTCCATATCCAGCCAATAGTAATAGATTTCGGCAAATGCTGATTTATACGAACCTTGAGGAATTGTCATTTCACCTACAACTTTTGGGTCGCTAAGGTCAAATACTATAGAGTCCGACAGAGTTGATTTGTTAAAAATATATACTTTTTCATCATTGCTATTTATCAGACCCATAGATTTGAAGGCTACTTTGAATCCTCTTGGAGTCGTAAATGCAATCGTACCGTTATCCTCATCACAATCTAGTCCTTCTTCATAGATGGCATCATCTTCATGAGTACCTCCACACTCCGTAAATTCTGTTTCTATTGGTTGTGCAGTATTGTCCGCATATGCTTGCATTATAAAGTTTGCAACATCAGCACTTTGAGAGCTTATGCTTGCATCGGCAGACATAGTTAAAGCCTCAGTATCTGACATATTTAAACCTGCTTGAATTTGAGCTGGGAATGACGCTTGGTATTGGCTTGGTACTGCATTAAAAACAGATTTATTTTCTCTTGCATAATATTGCATACCTATATCAACGGCCTTGTCAGTTATAGCAGTTTTTTGTGCATTAAGTTCATTGAGTGCCGCTGATACTTTTTGTGCATCCGTGCCGTCTGTTTGGTTACAGGTATCGTATGCTATTTTTGTTAGGGCGTCTATAGTGGTAAC
>JAPHSI010000123.1 GCA_026193155.1 Sulfurimonadaceae bacterium
AAAGTTGTATTAAAGTATGATGAAAACGGTAATACTGTTATCAATGAAATGAAAAGAATCTCTAAGCCTGGTAGACGTGTTTACAAAGGTTCAGAAGGTATCAAACGTTTCAAAAATGGTTACGGTACTATTGTAGTATCTACATCTAAAGGCGTTCTTCCTAACGATAAAGCTTACGAGCTTGGTATCGGTGGTGAAGTAATGTGTACTATTTGGTAGGGAGGAAATAACATGTCAAGAATTGGAAAATTACCAGTAGATTGTACAGCTGACGTTAAAGTTAGCAGCAATGGAAATGTTATCACTTTTGCTAAAGGTAACAAGAGCGTTGATTTAGATACAAAAGGAAACGTTGATTTCAGTATCGATGGAAACGTTATTACTTTTGCAACAAAATCTGGCGAGAGACAAGATAGAGCATTCTGGGGAACTTACCGTTCACTTGCTCAAAACATAGTAACTGGTTTAGTTACAGGTTACCAAAAACAACTTGAAATTAATGGTGTTGGTTACAGAGCTGCTGTTAAAGGTAAAGTTCTTAACTTGCAACTAGGTTTTTCACACGATATCGACTACAACTTACCGGAAGGTTTAGAAGCAGCAGTTGAGAAAAATGTGATTACATTAAAAAGTCATGACAAACAATTAGTTGGTCAGTGTGCAGCTGAAATCAGATCTTTCCGTCCGCCAGAGCCTTATAAAGGTAAAGGTGTTAAATATGTTGAAGAGCATATTGTACGTAAAGCTGGTAAGACAGCAGCTAAATAGAGGAGGGCATATTAGATGAACGCAAAAGTATTAAAAACTAAATTAGCTTCTCGCATAAAGCGTAAGCGTCGTATTCGTGCAAAAATATCTGGTAGTGCTACACTTCCTCGTGTTTCTGTATTTCGTTCAAACCGTTATATAACTGTTCAAGCTATAGATGATTCTACAGCTTCTACAATTATCGGAATGAATTCAAAAGCTATCAATCAAAAAGCTAACAAAGAGGGTGCAGCTGCACTAGGTGAGGCATTTGCTGCTAAACTTAAAGAAGCTAAAATCTCTGAAATTGTATTTGATAGAAATGGTTACCAATACCACGGTGTAATTGCTGCATTTGGTGACGCACTTCGTGCAAACGAAATTAAGTTCTAGGGGTTAAGATGGAAATCAATAGAGAAGATTTTGAAGAATCAATTGTAAATATTGGTCGTGTTACTAAAGTTGTAAAAGGTGGTCGTAGATTTCGTTTTACTGCATTAGTTGTAGTTGGTGACAAAAATGGTACTGTAGGATTTGGAACTGGTAAAGCTAAAGAGGTTCCGGACGCAATTAAAAAAGCTGTAGATGAGGCATTTAAAAACTTATCAACAGTTAGTATTAAAGGTACTACAATTGCACATGATATTGAGCATAAATTTAACGCTAGTCGTGTTTTATTAAAGCCGGCATCTGAAGGTACGGGGGTTATCTCTGGTGGAGCAATGCGTCCAGTTTTAGAGCTTGCAGGTATTCAAGACATTTTGACTAAGTCAATTGGCTCAAATAATCCAAATACTGTTGTTCGTGCTACTGTTGAAGCACTTTCAAAATTAAAAGGATAGTCAAATGGGTATTGAAAATTTAACTCCGGCTGAGGGTTCAACGTCTAACCGTAAAAGAGTTGGTCGTGGACAAGGTTCTGGTATGGGTAAGACTTCTACTCGTGGTCAAAAAGGTCAGAAATCTCGTTCAGGTTATAAGAGAAAAAGAAACTTCATTGGTGGTCAGTTACCATTAGCGAAGATTATGCCAAAAATTGGTTTCAGCACTAAAAATGTTAAACCTTATGTAATTAATGTTGAAAAAATCAAAGCAGTAGCTGAGCTAGAAGAGATCACTATGGAGAGTATCCGTGGTGTTCATAAAATAGCTAACTCTGTTTCGAAAGTTAAATTGGTTGGTGCTTCTGCGAAAGATTTAGCATCAAAAATTAAAGACGACAACGTTACTACAACAGGGAAATAGTCGTGAATAAAAATCTAGTTAATAAGGTACTTATTACAATCGGGTTTTTATTTATTTACCGCCTACTGGCTTATGTGCCAGTTCCTGGCGTTGATACTGCTGTTATAGCTTCATTCTTTGATTCACATCAATCAGATGCATTGGGTCTATTTAATATGTTCAGCGGAAATGCCGTTGAGAGACTATCTATCATTTCACTTGGTATTATGCCTTACATCACCGCTTCAATTATTATGGAACTTTTAGCTGCAACTTTTGCACCGCTTGGGCAGATGAAAAAAGAGCGTGACGGTATGGTTAAGTATATGCAAATAATTCGTTATGCAACAATTGCTATTACTCTTATACAAGCTGTAGGTGTTAGTGTTGGACTTCAAAGTTTAACTGGTCCAAATGGTAACAGTGCAATATTGGCTGATCATAATACTTTTATTATGCTTGCTGCTATTTCTATGTTAGCAGGTACTATGCTTTTAATGTGGATCGGTGAGCAGATTACTCAAAGCGGTATCGGTAATGGTATCTCATTAATTATCTTTGCAGGTATTGTTTCGGCAATCCCAGGTGCAATAGGTCAAAGTATTGAGATGGTAAATACCGGTGCTATGAGTTTCTTAACTGTTATAGCAATTTTAGCTCTTGTATTAGCTACTGTAGGTATTATTATCTATGTAGAGCTTGGTGAGCGTCGTGTACCTATTACATATGCTAAAAAGACAATGATGCAAAACCAAAATAAAAGAGTAATGAACTATATCCCGATTAAAGTAAACCTATCAGGTGTTATACCGGTTATCTTTGCTTCGGCAATTTTAATGTTTCCAATGACAGTATTGTCATCTAGTACTAACCCTACTATACAAGCTATTGCTGATTTATTAAATCCAAATAGTTATTTCTTTAACTTTTTGACTTTTGTATTTGTTGTTTTCTTTGCATTTTTCTATGCATCTATAACATTTAATGCAAAAGATATCTCAGATAACCTAAAAAGACAAGGTGGATTTATACCTGGTATTCGTACAGGTGATGCTACAAAAGAGTTCTTAAACCTAACTGCTTCAAACTTAACTATTACTGGAGCGTTATATTTAGGTCTTATTGCTACATTACCGTTTATGATTATAAAAGGTATGGGTGTTCCATTCTTTTTCGGTGGTACTGCAGTTTTAATCGTTGTTCAAGTTGCACTTGATACGATGAGAAAAATTGAGGCTCAAATTTACATGAGTAAATATGAAACTCTAAGTGCGGTTGGTTTATAAATAATGGCGATTTCGCTACGAAAACCACAAGAGATAGAAAAATTACGCGCTGCTAACAAGATTGTTGCCGGCGCGTTAGAACTACTTAAACAAAATACCAAATCCGGAGTCTCTTTACAAGAACTAGATGCTATGGCTGAAGATTATATCAAAGCCCAAGGTGCTAGACCCTCTTTTAAGGGACTTTACGGTTTTCCTTCAACTGTATGTACATCATTAAACGAAGTTATTATTCACGGTATTCCAAACGATTATAAACTCCAAGAGGGTGATGTAATCGGCTATGATATCGGTACTGAATTAGATGGTTGGTATGGTGATGCTGCTATTACAGTTGGTGTTGGAGAGATTTCTGAGGAAGATGAAAAATTAATATCATGTGCAAAAGAGACACTTTATGAAGCTATTGACGCAATTAAAGATGGGATGAGATTTAAAGAACTCTCAAGCATATTAGAAAATTCTATTCGTTCAAGAGGTTTTGTTCCATTGTATGACTTTTGTGGTCACGGTATTGGTAAGAAACCTCATGAAGAGCCGGAAATTCCAAACTATTTAGATGGAAAGAATCCAAAACAAGGTCCTAAAATAAAAAACGGAATGGTTTTTTGTTTAGAGCCTATGATTTGTCAAAAAGATAGTTCAAAAAAGATTTTGGAAAATGGATGGGATGTCGTTAGTGCCGATGGATTACGCGGTTCACACTATGAGCATACTGTTGCAGTAATCAACGGTAAAGCTGAAATTTTATCAAAAATTTAAAAGGTTAACAAAAATGGCAAAAGCTGATGTTATCGAAGTAGATGGCAAGATTGTTGAGGCTTTACCTAATGCAACATTTCGTGTTGAGTTAGATAATGGACACGTGATTTTATGTCACATAGCAGGAAAAATGCGTATGCATTACATTAAAATTCTACCTGGAGACAAAGTTAAACTTGAACTTACTCCTTACTCTTTAGATAAGGGTCGTATCACTTACAGATACAAATAAAGATAAGCACCTATTATTGGTGCGGGTCTATATGCCCTTCATGTTTTTTTAAAAAATCGTTATCAAATATATACTCACTAATCTGTCTTAGAGTATCTTCATCATAGCCAAGCTCAGGCATTAATTCGTATTTTTTTACTGCATCTAACATTATAGAAGTTTTAGCATTTGGTTTTACAACCCAAGTTGTCATATAGTCAACAAAATCTTCTTTTTTAGGAAATACAGCTTTATATCGTCTTTGAATCTCTGTAATTGATGGAGCTGAAACAGCTTTATGCTCAAAATGACATGTAATACAGTTACCATGAAAAAGTAAAGCACCCATATCAAATGATAATAAGTTTGTAGAGATAAGTACTAAAGGTGTAAAAAGATATTTAAACATCTTTTTTGGCACCCCTTAGTAAAACAGGAAGAAACTTAGCTGCCCATAATATAAATAGAACCAACCATACTGTAAATGATATATCAAACAAAAAGTTTAAACCCCAAGAAAAACCTATGTTTAAGCTATATAAAAAACGCGCCAGTACGACTACTTGCTTAAA
>JAPHSI010000155.1 GCA_026193155.1 Sulfurimonadaceae bacterium
GTTTACTTGTAGCTCAACTAGGTCAAGTTGTTAGTTTTGAGCAAGCTACAAACTATGTTTGGGATGAAAACGGTGCTACAGAAAATAGTGTTAGAACATTAGTTTGGAGACTTAGAAGTAAACTTGAAACTGATATTATTAAAAATGCTTCTGGAATCGGTTACTTTATTGAGGAATAAAGTTTAATCGGTTTTTATACTTTCAAGAAATTTTGATATATCTCTAAAGGCTTCTTTATAATTATAATCTTGATTTTTTGACTTTGCATTTTTTTCCATATTATATGCTAATGATTGTAAAGAATCTATTCTAAAATTTGCACTAGACCCCTTAATACTATGTGACATAAGTGAAATATTCTTATAGTCTTTATTCTCAATAGCAAGTTTTAACTCTGGTAAAATTTTTGACATCTTTTTTAAATATAGATCTAATAACATGCTAAGTTCATCCCTGTTTAGCTGTAATTCTTCCATTAGCCTTTCAACGTCCAAACCAGTAATATTTTTATTTTGAGCATTACTATCTTGTTTTAATAATTTCACATTTCCTGGTTTTAAATAAAGATTAAAGACTTTTTCGAGTTCCTTTAAAACTATAGGTTTTCCCAAAAATGAATCATATCCACTTTTAAGACCTCTCTCTTTAGCGCCTTTGATTACATTTGCAGTTAAAGCTGAAACCGGGGTATGCTTTATACCCATATTTTTTTCGTAATTTAATATCTTGGCTACAGATTTATTTCCATTCATAACAGGCATCTGCTCATCCATAAGAATTAAGTCATAATTATTGTTTTGTCTGTATAAATCATATGCTTCTAAACCATTATTTACAATATCAAAACTTATACCGTATTTTTGCAATAATATTTTAATTAACTCTTGATTTGCTTCATTATCTTCTGCTACGAGAACATTTCCTATATAACCTTTAGCACTATTTTGCTTTATTTTTTGTGTTATATTTGGATGTAATAGTTCTAAAAACTTATCTTTTAGTTTTGAACAGTATAGAGGATATGTCATAGATGAAATATGAGGAAAATGTTCATACTCATCTGTCTCTTTACTCATTAAGGCGATATATCTTTGAGAGACATCTTCTAATATATAAGTTTTTAAAACAACATCGTTCATATCTTCATTTATAAATAATGCTACGTCAAAATTTATATTAAGATTATTTACAATATCAACTTTGATATTAAATGCATTGAAATATTTTAATAGAGAATCTAATTTATATCTACTCTCTTCATTGTTAAAATAAAAAACAATCTTTTTATCTAACAACTCTGACATACTATCTAAAATACTGCAACGCAGATTATCCACTTTTACCGGAACATCTAAATAAAATGTACTACCATGACCTAGTTCTGATTCTACATAGACTTTTCCATCCATTAGTTTAGCTAGTTTTTTAGAAATAGAAAGACCAAGCCCTGTACCGCTTATTGAATTTAGAGTTTTATCTTGAGATTGTGTAAAAGCTGAAAATATTTTCTTTTGATCACTTTTATCGATTCCCACACCACTATCTTTTACACTAATAGTTAAAATATTATCTTCATATTTCGCTTTTATGCTAATCACACCCGCATTTAGGGTAAATTTAATAGCATTACTTAAAAAATTTGATACGATTTGTTTTATCCTAAGAGGATCCGCATATATTTCATTTGGAATTTTTGGGTCAATGAAAGATATCATAGTAATATTTTTACTATTTGCTGATGCAACAAATAACTCTAAAGTATGGCTTAACTCTTCATGTATAGAAAACTGTTTTGGCTCAATTGTAAACTCACCGCTTCTGAGTTTTGAAAAATCTAAAATATCATTTATAATGCTAAGCAGTGTTTCACCACTTGTATGGATAATATCTAAATAATTTCTGTGTTTATTAGATAAATCTTCTTCTATTAAAAGATTTACAAAACCCAATATTGCATTTAAAGGTGTCCGTATCTCATGTGACATATTTGATAAGAAGTGATCTTTTGCTAATGTCGCCTTTTCTGCTTTTGCTCTTGCATCTATTAGTTTTTGAAAAATTGTATCTGTATAATAACGTAGTATTCCACGAAAGTTCTGATCAAAAATATACGATATTTCATCAAAAAGATTTTTGGAGTTAATCTTTGCATCATATGAAAAATCTACCATAGAACGTCTAAAGTGACTACATATCTCAAACAGTTCATCAGCACTAATTTCACGATCTTTAAAATAACTCAAAAGTCCTTGCATAACAGGACAGTTCCCTATTTCAGTCTCCCCGCTGATAACACCCATAAAATAATCAAATACTCCGGACCCATACTTATCTATAAAAAGTTTTGGTTCTATAGAGTGTTGCAGTAGAATCTCTTTTGGTAAGTCATAAGATATCCAATTAGCTAATATATCACCTTTAGACTCTATAAATAGGTGTTGATGTTTAGTTAATTCAGGGGCTCTTATATTCATGTTAATATATTAATCTACATTAGAAAGTAAGAAGCTGCCATTATTAATGTTAATTTTGATAATGATATTATAGTTGTTCCTATAATATTTCCAATCTGACAAGACGTACATGATGTATATTTTGCGCCTTCATATTGTGCATAAAAGAAATAAATTATATTTAATCCGAGAACTCCAAAAGATGTATATAGTTGATAATCCCAAAGTTTATCTGATTCTGAAAAAAATGAACTTATAAGCAGTATAACCATAACCACCATAGCAATATTTATAACTTTTAGTATTTTATCTCTGTTAAAAGTAGTAGGACAGCTCTCTGAAATAGCTATATCACTTCCAAACTCCAACTTAGTAGAAAACCTTTTTTTCTCATCCGGACTCAGCTTATTAATAAATGATGAACCAAAAGTATAATCTATTTTTCTTTGAAGTAAAATAGCCTCATCACCCTCTGCCTTTAAAGAGTGTTGTTCTAAATTTCTATCTTCATATATAATTGATATAGTTGCATCTCTTGTAACTTTTGCACTTAAACCCGGAAAATAAGCTGTTTTTTCAATAGTTGTAATCTTCTCGGCAGAAGCACCTATAACTCTTGGATTTATAAGTTCTAAAAAACTAGCATCTTCTTTTTTAATAACTACAATATTATACATACTACCTATTTGAAAAGCTGCTAAGCCATCAAGGTTGTTCGCATCTATTGTATCTTTAATATCTTGTATTAAATTTTCTATCTCTTCATTTACTACTCTTACATCAGTAGAATAATTTACACTTGGGGGTGTTGGATATGTAACTATATCTTTTACCATAAAAACTGCCTTAGTTATTAAAAAATAAGATTTGAAATTTTATCCCCAAAGATGGGGATATTTTTAGTGACTTTTTTTAACCACTGTTATCATTTTAAGATTTATAATTACAAATCTAATGAATTGGTAAATAACACATGTACGTAACCATTTTGCAAATGGTCCAGGTGTCATTGTAGTAAAGTTATTTCCATAAGCTTTGATATTCTCTTCGCCATGTTTGTGCTCGTGTGCCATATTTTATTCCTTTAATTTATTTCATAAATTTAAGGGAACCTATTTCCCTCTTCTTTATTACGGTATTGGAAGTGATTCCAATACCTACGTTAACACTTAGTTTTCTTCAGCAGAAAGCTCAAAATGCTAGCATTTTTTTGGGATTCCTATTCAGGAATCATAGTCCAACCCGGATTAAGTTTAGCTTTATACATAAATAAGTGATGTAAAATATGTTTAATCCAGTGTCCGGCAAGACCAATCTCACCGAATGTATAATCTGTATCACGTCCAGTTCCAGGATATTTTTCAAAATCAGGAACAACAGGGTAAATCGTCATCGCTGCCGCTGTACCGCTGAATACACCCTTACCTGCAGATGCAACACAAGCCGCACCCATCTCTGCCATAGAAGCTTCATGTAAAGGAGCGTTATCACCTTTTAGAATTCTATCACAAATTGAGTGAGCAACAGTTTTACCCATAATACCAGAAGGCATACCGGTTCTTGGAGGAGTTGGTCCAATCATAGTTCCGTTTGGAGATTTCATAGGTTTTGAAATTGGATGTGGAGGAGCGAATGCAATACCACAAGCAAATACATTACCGTATGTAGGGTTTTGATACGTTTTTGGCCAGTCAGACGCTTTCCAATTCTCATACGCACCTGCACCATAGTTAGCATCAACTTTTAAGAAACCGTTTGGAGCAAACATCGTATCTGTAATATCAGAACCATCTTTACCAAAAGCTTTTATACCAACACCTGCAAACGGTGGAATTAACATTGAAAAGTTAAAGTTTTCCTCACCAGTAGAACCATCAAGTAATTCATACTCAATTTTTCCAGATTCAACTTTAGATACGTGTGCACCTATAATCCAATCAACATTACGCTCTGTGAATAAAGATTCTGCAAAGATTTTAGAACTTACTGCAAAACCCATAGCTTTCATATGTAATCCACCAACACCGAAGTCACCTAAGAAAGACTCGTTTGATATCCACTTGATGTCAGCCATATCACGTACGCCTGCTTTTTTAAGTTCATGTTCAATGTTAAAAATATACTCAAAAGCAGCACCTTGACATGTACACATACCGTGACCAGTACCGATTAAGAATTTTTGACGCTCACCGGCTTTCATTTTTTCAATACATTTATCTAATTCATCACTAGCATGAGCTGCGTGGTCTGCTGTACAAACAGATACCGTATGCTCACCAAGCTGGCTTCCTTCACCAAGACCAGGAGTAGCTCCGAAGTTTAGTTTTGGACCAGTAGCATTAATTAGATAATCATATTCTACTTCTTCATTTTCACCTTCTCTACCAGCTTCTGTATACTCAATAGTAACAAAAGGCTTATCACTCGATTCTTTTCCTTCAGGATTTATTGAAAGAGCTTTTGCTTGCTTGTAATTAATACCTGCTTTAGCATATACCGGAGCTAAATCAAATGTTACATCTTCTGCAGTCATTTGACCAACACCAACCCAAATATTTGAAGGAATCCAGTTCCATTTACTATTTGGTGTAACAACTACAACTTCGTGAGCTGAGCCTAACCATTTTGCTGCAAATGTAGCAGCCGTGTGTCCTGAGACACCCCCACCTAATACAACTAATCTTGCCATATATTTTCCTTAAAATTGTTGTTCAGAGAATACTGTATCAAATTTTTATCAATTTTTTATCACAATTTTGTATAATTCTACTGTATAAAAATTATAAATAGCGTATATAAGTTCGTGTTTTAGGGCTTAATAATATCTGTTTAATTAACTTTAAACTATTTTTTTAATATTTTACTTACAATTTCATAACAATTTTTTGAGAGAGAGTGTGTAGAAACTACACGTTCTAACTCCGCTTGTATAAGTTTTTTATTTATTTCGTTCATCTTTTCATAAATTTTAAATGCTCCTGCTAATGCTGAAGCCATCTGTGCGTTAATTTTATCTATCTCAATTATCTTATCCGCAACAAATTTATATCCAAGTCCGTTTTTTGCATGAAAATGTTTATAGTTTCTTGCAAATACACCTATCAAAGAGCGTACAAGATTAGGAATTTTTTCATCATATACCTCATCATTTTGCAATGCCATTACTCTGTCTAATGTCCCATCTCTCTCAGATGCAGCAAGTATCGCAAAGTATTTATTCATTACTAAGGTATCATTTTTGTATTTATTATAAAAATGATTAAGTGCTACAGAACCCTCTTTTTGTGTTGTATTTTCTAAGATATCTAAAGCTGCTATTTTATCTGTCATTGTAGATGAATTATCGTATTGATTTTTAGCTAAATCAATAACATCTTGACTACCAAGCATACTAAGAAGTTTTAAAACTCTGTTTTTAATAGAACGCCTATCCATACTATCAGCTTCTATAGAGTCATCTTCGGCTGTATGGTTATTATAGTAGATTGATAAAAGCTTATCTTTATATACAGATGCCAGATGTTTTTGAAGCTTTTCTTTAGCTTCATATATAGGTTCAAAATCAACAACTTCCTGTCTTTGCATCAAGGTTGAGATGCTAGGTAATTCAAGTAAAAGAGCTTTAAATGACAAATTAAGATCTGCATCTAGGATATATCCGTATGTTTCTACAAACTCGTTATTAATATCACCACTTTTCATCATACGCTCAAGTGTCTCAATGCCATATGAATGCATCGATTCATATCTTACAAAAGAGTTTGAATCGTGTCTGCTTAAAAATGGGTAGTCATTACTCTCTTGTTTTACAATTATAGGAGCTGAAAAGTCACGGTTTATAGATAAAACAGGTTTTGACTCTAAATCCCATGAAAATTCTTCAAACTCTTTAGAAACAATTAATGTTTCTTCTATTATATCCTCTCCGTTTGCATCTAATAAAGCTATTTTCAAAGAATAAAAATAAACTCTTTGTCTCTCACCCTCAACTGTATTTGGAACAACTTGAGTAAGACGAAGTGTATATTTGTTATTGTCGTATATTTCGCTAACAAGAAGTCTAGGTGTGCCGTTTTGATGATACCATCTCTCAAACTGAGTCAAATCAATTCCACTAGCTTCACTCATCGCCCATAAAAAATCTTTTGTAGTTACAGCTTGTCCGTCAAATTTTTCAAAATACAGATCTGTTGCCTTACGATAGTTCTCTTCTCCCAAGAGTGTATGAATCATCCTAATGACTTCAGCTCCTTTTTCATACACAGTAGCCGTATAAAAATTATTCATTGATATATATGATTCAGGCTGTATTGGATGTGAAGTAGGAGACGCATCTTCAACAAATTGTCGCTCTCTCAAAGCTTTAACATCTTCGATGCGAGCAACCTCTTTAGAGTTTAAATCGGCTGAAAAACTTTGATCTCGAAAAACAGTTAGACCTTCTTTTAAAGTA
>JAPHSI010000070.1 GCA_026193155.1 Sulfurimonadaceae bacterium
AAAATATTTGTTTCATATATATCATATGTATTCCCTTTTTTACCACCATCATAAATAATATATTTTAGGTTTGCATAGATTACATTCATGCTATCTGCCACACTTGATGTCTCTTTATTTGTAATTTCATATTTAGCGCCAAGTGATATCTGAGGCAAATATTTAGCCTTAACACTTTCATACTCTTTTTGAGTTGATTCTATATTCATTTTTGAAGACTCTATAAGTTTGTTTTCTACTGATAAACTTACCAGTTCACCTAAAGAATGTCCAAAAATAAATGAAGGAATTAGCCACGTCAGGTATAACGTTTTAATCATATTATTTTCCTTATAATCTATTTTATACGCAATCCTATCACATCTCCACTTAAATATATCTTTCTAGAAAGATATATTTAAGTATAAGAATTATTCTAGTATACTTATAGCTATGAATGCTAACGAATTAAAATTACACCTTGATAATAAGAGTGATGATCATATATGTAGTAAAAGCGATATAGGTTATGTAACCCTACCTTTGATTATGCTATCGCAAAAACTTTTAACGAAAATTGAAACCCTTTTAGATAAAACATATAAGCTTTCAAGTAGTGAGATTGATGTTTTAGCCTCTTTATACTCTTGTAAAGACGACAAGCATACTTTAACTCCTACTAAGTTATACGAAAAACTACTTTTTTCCTCTGGTGGAATGACAAAGGTCTTAAAAAAGCTGGAAACAAAAAAGTTTATAAAAAGGCTTGATAATGAAGATGATAAAAGAAGTAAACTTGTTCAACTTACTCCATCGGGAAAAGATATTTTAGAAAAATCTTTAAGTGATATTATAGAACTAGAAGAAGATTTTTTTGCTCATTTAAATACTGATCATAGAAAAAGGTTGTCCGATTCACTATTTCATGCACTGGGAGATCAAAATAAAGAGACCTAGTAATATCTTAACTCTCAAGCTCACCGGCTAATTTTTTATAAATATTACTACTTTGTAATAGCTCATTATGAGTTCCCCAAGCTACTATTTTACCTTTTTGCATCACTAAAATCTTATCTGCATGTTCAATAGTACTTAATCTATGTGCTATTGTTATAGTAATTTTATCTTTTGTATAAGAATCTAAGGCTTCTTGAATTCTTTTCTCGCTCTCATTATCCAAAGCAGATGTAGCTTCATCAAATAAAAGAAGTGATGAATGCTTATATATAGCTCTAGCGATTGCAATACGTTGACGTTGACCACCTGATAGATTTGCACCAAATTCCTCCATTTGTGTGTATATCCCATCGTCAAGTTCATTTACAAACTTTGTTGCATCCGCTAATTTTAGCGCTTCAAAAACTTTTTCCTCGTTTATTTCATCACAGCCGTACGCCACATTCGCCGCTAAAGTATCTTGAAATATATAAATTCGTTGCGTAACTAAAGATATATGATGTTTTAATGAAGTATTTTCATACTCCTTAATATCCATACCGTTAATATAAACAACACCACTATTTGGATCAAAAAACCTTAGAAGCATATTTATAAAAGTAGATTTCCCACCACCACTATCCCCAACCAATGCTATATTTTCACCTGAGTTTATTTTAATACTTACATCGTCAAGTGCATAACTATCTTCATACTTTAAAGAGACATTTTTATACTCTATAGTACTTATATCACTTTGAAGTTTTACTGTTCCGTCTTTTATACGACTTTTTGTATCTAAGACTTCAAAAATTCTCTCACTAGCAGCAATAGCATCTTGAATTTTTGAATATATACTTCCGACTTTTTTTACAGGGTCAAACATCAATCCAACTGCAGTTAAGAATGCTGTAAACTCGCCTACACTCATATTCCCATCGTAAACTTCCCTACCACCAACAAAAATAACTGCTGCCAATCCACTGGCACCAATTATTTCCATAACAGGTGATACTAAATCTCCTACATAAACTGCTTTCATATTTATTTTAAAAAACTTCCAGTTTTCAATACTAAATCGATTTACTTCATATATTTCTGTGGCATTAGCTTTTATAATCTCACTATTATTAAAAACCTCTGTCAAACGAGTCACAACATCTGCATTTTTATTTTGAGAACGATGCGAATATTTTTTAAGTTTTTTTGCAATTGCTATTAATGGGTAAATTACAAGGGGGACAACAATTAATGAGTACAATGCCAAAAGTGGGTTTAAGTATATTACATAACTTACTAACGCTAATACAGTTAACGACTCACGAAACAAATCCGGCAACATATTGGCAACAAAATATTGTATACGATTAATGTCATTTGTTACCCTTGATATTAACTCACCGCTTCTATTTAGATATAAATATATCATATCTAAAGATATTATCTTGCTTAACAAAAGTTCTCTAAAACGAGTAACAATATGCTGTCCTATATATTGCATATAAACGGATTGAATATAGCGCCCAATTGCTTTAACTACATATATTCCAATTAGTCCAAAGGGAATAAGATAAAGCATCTCTTCTTTTTTCTCAATAAACATCTCGTCCATCAAAGGTTTCATTATATGTGCAGTTGCTGTAGTAGCACTTACTGTTAAAATAATTCCAATTATTACTAAAAAGTACTGTAACTTATACTCTTTAATATATGGCCAGTAACGTTTAAATATCTTTTTCATTATTACCTAATTATCACTATTAAATATATCACGAGTATATATTTTATCTTTAACATCACTTAGAACATCTTCTATTCTATTTGCAACTATAACATCAGATATTTTTTTGAATTCTTTCAAATCTTTTATAACTCTTGAGTGAAAAAATTCTTCTTCTTGAAGTACTGGTTCATACACAACAACTTCGATACCTTTTGATTTTATACGCTTCATTATACCTTGTATAGCAGAGCTTCTAAAATTATCACTTCCCGATTTCATTGTAAGTCTGTAAATTCCCACAATTTTAGGATTTCTTTTGATTATTGAATCGGCTATAAAATCTTTTCTTGTGCTGTTTGCATTTACAATAGCTTCTATCATATTGGATGGCACATCTTTATAGTTTGCAAGTAATTGTTTAGTATCTTTTGGAAGACAGTATCCACCATATCCAAAACTTGGATTATTGTAATGTGTGCCTATTCTAGGATCTAGTCCTACTCCTTTGATAATCTGCTCTGTATTAAGACCATGAGATTCTGAATAAGAATCTAACTCATTAAAGTAAGCTACACGCATAGCAAGATATGTATTTGAGAAAAGTTTTACGGCTTCTGCTTCAGTAGAATCTGTAAAAAGTATATCTATATTTTCTTTTATGGCTCCATCAGCCAATAGGTTTGCAAATATTTCTGCTCTTTTACTTTTTTCTCCGACTATTATACGGCTTGGATATAAGTTATCGTGTAACGCTTGTCCCTCACGTAGAAATTCAGGAGAAAATAAAATATTTGAAGTATTAAAATCTTCATTTATTTTTTTTGTATAACCAACCGGAACAGTTGATTTTATAACCATTGTGGTATCTGGATTAATACTCAAAACATCTTTTATAACATACTCTATACTTTTTGTATTAAAGTAGTTTGTTTCCGGATCATAATCTGTAGGAGTTGAAATAATTACATAATCTGCATCTTTATAAGCTTCTTCTTTATCTAAGGTAGCACGAAAATTTAAATCATCTCTTTTTAAATATTCGCTTATCTCTTTATCTTCTATAGGTGATATTCTTTTGTTTAAAAGCTCTACTTTCTCTGGAATAATATCTAGTGCCACTACTTCATTTTTTTGTGATAATAATACACCGTTTGAAAGTCCTACATATCCTGTACCAGCTATGGCTATCTTCATTTAACTATTTACCTTTTTATAAACATTTAACATTTATATACTTTATTTATACAATTTTTTGTTATACATATAATCTAATACAACTACAAATGCTAAAGCATCTTTTTGTAATTCTATATCAGCCTCAGTAAGTCTTAGGTGTTTGTTCTCATAAATAAATGTCAAAGCTTTTTTCCCTGGTCTTATAACTGCCACCTTGTCATCTTTACGTAGTGCATATGAATTATGAAACTGCATTAAAGAAAGATTTTGTTTCTTATCATTAAAAATAGAATTACCCATTATCGGATAAGTTAAATCCAAACCTATTAAATCTAAAGCCGTAGCTAAAACATCAGGCTGAGTTGCAATTTTATCATATATATAAGGCTTAATACCACCACCTAATATTATCCCTGGAATATGGAACATATCTACAGGCACCATATCATCGCCATACACACGAACATTATGATCAGAAACAACTACAAAAACCGTATCTTCCCAATATTTTTCTTTTTTTGCAGCCTTTATAAAACTACCAATAGCATAATCAGCATACTTTATAGCATTTTTAACACTTTTTTTATCTACACCATCTACTAATTCAATTTTACCATCTGGGAAATCAAAAGGTGCATGGTTTGAAGTTGAGAACATCACAGCTGCAAATTTTTGCCCTTGATTATGTAGTTTTTTAAATTCATCATTTGCTCTAAGAGCCACTTCTTCATCACAAACTCCCCATGTTCCGACATATGAAGGATTTTTATATTTAGGCTGGTCTATTATTTCATTAAATCCATTACCGCTGAACCAACTTTTCATATTATCAAATCTTGCTTCACCACCATATAAAAACATTGTGTGGTATCCAAAAGGTTCCAGTAAAGAGGATATAGTAAAAAAGTCATTTTGTGATTTATTTCGTTTTAAAATACCTTTACCTGGCACAGAAAAATTACCTGCCACACTTCCTGCAATTCCACGAATACTTCTTGTACCGTTTGAATATAAATCTTTAAATAAAATACCTTCTTTAGCTAACTCATTTAAATGAGGTGTAATACCTGGTTCCCCTCCTGTTGCTTCAACAAACTGATAACCTAAACTTTCTTGCAAAAATATAACTAAGTTTTTTGAGTTTTCTGTTTTAAAATTACTTTTAACATCTCTTGAAAGTGGAGACTCTTCATTAAGAC
>JAPHSI010000058.1 GCA_026193155.1 Sulfurimonadaceae bacterium
AACTCTGAGGAGAGAAAATGAAACAAACTATTAAGCTTGCAATTAGTGCTTCACTACTATTTAGTTCAACATCTATATTTGCAACAAATGGTTCCGTTCTAATAGGTATAGGAGCAAAGTCTCGTTCAATGGGCGGTACTGGTATTGGTATTAGTCATGGTGCTGATTCTGCATTAATTAATCCCTCTTTAATTGGCACAATTGAAAATAAACATGAAATTTCATTTGGTGGTACTTTATTTATGCCAGATGTATCAAATAGTATGGGTCAATCGGGATTTATGAGTGCTACTAAAGAGAGTGCAGCTGATAAAAGTGTAATTCCATCTGTTTCTTTGGCAACAAAAGTTAATAATAATTTTTGTTGGGGTGTTGGTATGTGGGGAACTGCAGGTATGGGCGTTGATTATCGCAATAGTGCGAACAACTTTAATATGGTTACAAATCTTCAACTAATGCAGTTTGGCGTACCATTAGCATATTCTATAAACAGTTTTAGTATAGGTATAACACCGATATTACAATATGGATCATTGGATATTAGTTATAGTGGTACATTAGACACTAGTACAGCTTTTGCAGGTGGACAAGCTCCAGCAGTAACTGCAGATGTTGGCCATGATGAAGGAGTGTCTCAAGATTTAGCTATGGGATATAATATTGGTTTATCATATTTTATATCTGATCTTACAATTGGGCTATCTTATAAATCTCAAATAGACATGCAATATAATGGACAGTTATCCGGAGCTAGTTCGGATTTTGCGAATTTTGGATTATTTGGCGGAAGTATATTATCTGACACCCTATCAACTCCAGCAGAGATAGGTATAGGCACTAGTTATGAAGTTAAAGGTCATACAATAGCATTAGATTTAAAGCAAATAAAGTGGTCAGATGCCAAAGGATATAAAGATTTTATGTGGGAAAATCAAACAGTTATTGCTTTAGGGTACGAATATACAACAAATCTATGGGCGCTAAGACTAGGATACAACTATGGTGATAGCCCGATAAGTGAGCAAGCTACTAACACGTCAGATGCTACCGCCTCAGCAATAAATATGTTTAATCTATTAGGTTTTCCTGCGATTGTTGAGTCACATTTTACTATAGGCGGCTCTTATGCATTTGATAAAGAGACATCATTAGATTTGGCTTATACTTATGCACCTGAAGTTACTCAAACATATTCAATTGCTCAGTTTGCTGGTTTTGGTCCTAATAATCCAACACAAATTGAAACTAAACACTCTCAAACGAGTTTATCAATCGGTCTAAATTATTCTTTTTAAATGAAAATTATTCTAATATCAATTAAAAAAGTGATGGTTTTAAACCATCACTGCTTCTCGCTCACCATCTACAATCTCACCTATAAGGTACGAACCTTCAGCTTTTGACAAAACAGAATCAACATCTTTTTCATCAACTACAAGTATCATACCAACACCCATATTGAATGCTCTATACATTTCATCTTCGGCTACATGTTTACCTATTAAATCAAAGATAGGTAAAGTTTTAATAGAATCTTTTTTTACTTCCGCACGTAAGTTTTCAGGTAGCACACGTGGTAAGTTTTCAACTATACCTCCACCTGTGATATGAGCCATAGCTACTATCTCTTCTTTTAGCGCTTTAAAAGTTTTAACATAGATATTTGTAGGTGTTAAAAGTGTTTCGATTAATGGTTTACCGTTAAAGTCTTCATTAAAATCTAAGTTCATTTTCTCAAAAAGAACTTTTCTAGCAAGCGAGAAACCATTTGAGTGAAGGCCTGAACTTGGAAGTGCAATCAGCTTATGTCCTGCTCTTACTAAAGATACTCTATCCATCTCTGATTTCTCTGCTATACCAACTGCAAAACCTGCTAAATCATAATCATCTTCAGAATACATTCCTGGCATCTCAGCAGTCTCACCACCGATAAGTGCACATTCACTTCTTGTACAACCCTCGGCAATACCTGCTACAACATTTGTAGCTATATTTACATCAAGTTTTCCTGTCGCATAATAATCAAGAAAAAAACTAGGTGTACCAAAGTTACAAATTAAGTCATTAACACACATAGCTACTAAATCTATACCTACAGTATTGTGAATGCCACTGTCAATTGCAAGTTTAAGTTTTGTACCAACACCATCAGTCGCTGCTAGCATTACAGGTTCGTTGAAACCCTTAGGTAACTCAAATGCACCTGCAAAAGAACCTATTCCACCCATTACTCCGGGTACTTTTGTCGACTTTACAAGTGGTTTTATATTTTCAACAAAACTATTACCTGCATCTATATCAACACCTGCATCTTTATAAGAAATTTGACTCATTTTTTCTCCAATTAGTTAGGCATATCGCATTTTTTAGAAAAAATACAAAGTGGACAGAAGTTAGCTATACCAGCTATTAAAGGGATAAATCCTAAAAAGAACCATCCAGCACCGTCAAATGCACCATATTGTACGATACCTATTGCTATCAATATTAATCCGATAGTTATACGAAAAACTCTACAAAATTTTCTTATTTTGTTGTAATCCATTACATACCTTTATGTTTTTATAAATATAACGCAATTATATCAAATTATTAAGAAAAATTAATCCAAAAGTGGTTAAAATCGCGGTAATTGAAAAGGATATATATAATGAAAGAGTTTATTTATAATGAGATGATGGTTCATGTACCTCTGTGTACACATAAAGAACCAGACAATATATTAATAATTAGTAATGACGCATCAAACTTAGAAAATGAAGTTAAAAAACATACTGGTATGGATTCAAATAGTATAGCATGTTCACTTGATGAAATTAGTAAACTTGATGATAATAAATATGATGTTGTGATTTCGGAGATGCAAGGAGATGCACTGTTTATATCTCAAATAAACCGTGTGCTTAACGATGATGGTGTTTTAGTAATTAAGCATCCAAATCTTGATGAAGTACAAGAGAATAAAATGCTTATTCAAACACTTGGAAGCTATTTTAAAATTATTATGCCTTATAATCTAGGAGAAGGTTCAACTGCTCTACTTTGTTCTAAAACATATCACCCAACAGCTGATGTGATTCTTCAAAGAACTGATATGTTAGATAATATAGAGTATTATAACTGTGATATTCATCCTGCTGCATTTGCAATGGGCAATAATGTTAGAAAAACATATTTAGGTGTTATCAAAAACTAATGGCATATAAGTACGCTATTGCATTAACGGGAGGGATTGCTACCGGTAAAAGTACTGTCGCATCTCTACTTGCGTTAAATGGGATGCGTGTAATAGATGCAGATAGTATATCTCATGAGATTTTGGATGCATCTTCGCAATGGGTTGAAGATACTTTTGGCAAAGAGTATTTAAACGGCAAAAAAGTAAACCGCACAAAGTTAGGTTCATTAGTTTTCTCAGATGCAGTTGCAAAGAAAAAGCTAGAATCTTATCTGCATCCAAAGATTCACCAAGAGATTACAAAGCGAAGTGAAAAACAAGATAAGTTTAATTTTCCATATTTAATTGATATACCGCTTTTTTTTGAAAATAATTCTTATGATATTAAAGATTCTGTTGTAGTATATACACCAAAAGAGATTCAGTTAGAGAGATTTATGAAACGTAACGGATACTCAAAAGAGGAGAGTTTAAAAAGAATAGCTTCTCAGATGCCAATAGATGAAAAAAAAGCAAAAGCTACATGGATTATAGATAATTCTAAAGGTTTAAAGCATCTGCAAGATGAAGTGGAAGGCTTTGTTGAGAAAATTAAGGAGAAATACTTATGATGGTTTCAAAGTATAGTGCAAGTGGGAATGATTTTGTTATATTTCATTCAGAAGAAAAAGTTGATAGAACAGAACTAGCAAAAATATTATGTCATCGCCATGAAGGTATAGGTGCTGATGGTTTGGTTGTACTTGTCCCAAACGATAAGTATGATTTTGAATGGCAGTTTTATAACTCTGATGGTAGTCATGCAGATATGTGTGGTAATGCATCCAGAGCAACTGCTCACTATGCATACAATAATGAATTAGCAGATACAAAGATGACTTTTTTAACAGGAGCAGGTGTTATAAATGCAACTATAGAGAGCTCAGATGCAAAAAGTGGGGTAGTTTTAAGTGAACTAACGCCTCCTGAGATTTTAGATACGGATATAAAGTTTAATAACAAATCTTGGTGGTTAATAAATACAGGTGTACCGCATCTTGTAAGATATACAGATAATATTAAAGAATTTGACATAGAAGAAGCAAGAGAACTTCGTTATAAATATAATGCCAATGTAAATATAACACAAGTTGTAGGTGAAAATTTAAAAGTCCGTACATATGAGCGCGGTGTTGAGGATGAAACACTTGCTTGTGGGACAGGTATGGCTGCTTGTTTTTACAGAGCTTTTAAAGAGGGAAAAATCAGTGATAATGTTGAAGTTTACCCAATCAGTGGAGAGACTTTATATCTTGGATACAATGGAAAAACTATTACATTTAAAGGTAAAGTAAAAAATACTTTTATTGCAGAGTTTATTTAGTCAATTAAATTTTTTATTGTCGTGATTAAATACTTCAAGTTTTTTATATTTTAGATGTTCATTAATATTGTCTTTTGTAACAAATACTCCAAAATCATTTGGAATTTCAATTGACTTATCATTGAATATTCTTGCAGCAATAATCTTTCCTATAAAGGGCCTGTAGTGGCTTTCTTCATAATAGTTACAGTCATTTGTTGTTATTGTATTATATCCGCTGAAATCGTAAAAATCTGTTATTTGAGATATGTCATATAAAAATTTCAAATAAGCATCTAGTTTATAAGAATCCATCATATTATGATTGTGAGGTGTAGTTAGGACAATTAGATTTATATTATTTACATTAGATATATTTTTTAATTCCTTAAGTGCTTGTATGGTTTTTTCATAGTTTTTTCCTGCTCCATTTACACGTTTATTTATCTTATGAAACGTAGATTCTCTTTTTATATATTCACTGCAATCAGATGAAATTTGAGCCTCTCTTGTTTGACGATACCATACACCATTGGTTAGACTGTAACTTTGTTCCGAGTTAATAAAAAAATTATTTTTAATTTTTTTTCTCCATCCTACAGGGTAAATACCCAATAAATGTACTCTGTAAAAATCTAATATATTTTCTTTAGAAACATCAGGATGATCTTTTCTATGGAATCCACCAGTTGTATGGTGTAGAATATTTTCTATATCAATTTGAACGTAAATATTTTTAACTTGGTAGTGTTTACTAAAATGTTTTAAATATACAAGATAATCATGGATAGTAGCCATTGATAAAGTAAAATTATAAAATTTACTATTTGGTATATATTTCTCAATAGCAGATGGCTCAGTAGTACCAATTCTAGAAGAGCCAAACATATATGAATCATATTTCTTATAATTAGAATTTAAATATTTAATTTTTAAATAACGTTCATTTAGTTGTCCATATTTTTTTAAAAAATTAGAATTGAAAATATTTGATGGGTCAATAATGTAGTTAATTGACATTAATATGAATATACAAGCAGTTATAGTTAAAAACCATACCTTTAACCATTTTTTTCCATTCATAATTATTGTCCTAAAAATTAAAGTATAAAAACTCAGATACTTTACTAAATGAAAGTACCGCATATATAAATAGAAGACCACTAAAGATAGATGTTTTATAGTTTAAAATAAATGTCTCTCTTTTTTGCATACTGTTATTAAATGCCAAAGTAAGAAGAAAAGCTCCTAAAATCCAGTTTAAGCTGTCACTACCTCCTCCAATGTTTATCATAACTTTACCAAAAGATACACCGAAGTCACTTAAAAAACCTAGTTTTTCTTCAAGTTTAGATTTAACAACTATGCCCGTAAGCCCAAACATTCCACTTAAAACTTTTATGGCATCATCCCACTCTTTAGCCCTAAAAAAAACCCATGAAATATTGATAAAGTTAAAAGTTATTAACCATGCTAGCCATGTCCATAGTTTAATCCCAAAACTACTCCATATTCGATTTATAACTAAAGCGAATCCATGTAAAAATCCCCAAAATATAAATGTCCAACCTGCTCCATGCCAAATACCACCAATTAAAAATGTTGCCATAAGATTGCTATAGGTCCTGTAATTACCCTTTCTATTTCCACCAAGAGGAATATATATGTAATCTTTTAAAAACCTACTTAGTGTAATATGCCATCTTCTCCAAAAATCTTGAATATTGGTTGCCTTGTATGGTGAGTTAAAATTGATTGGTAACTTGATATTAAATAATAGAGCAGAACCAATAGCCATGTCTGTATAGCCGCTAAAGTCAAAATATAATTGAAATGTATAGGATAAAGAGGTTGCCCAAGCTTCAAAAAGGTTTAGGGTTATTGCTGTATCAAATCCAGCGGTAGCCCAGATGGCAAATGTATCAGCAATAATTACTTTTTTAAATAACCCAATAGAAAAAATAAATAATCCTAATGCTATATTATTGTAGTTTATTATTTTATTTTTTATGTTTGCAAACTGTGGCATCATTTCTTTATGGTGAACAATTGGACCTGCAATTAATTGTGGAAAAAATGATACAAATACTGCATAGTTTAAAAAATCATACTCTTTTGTTTCACTTTTATATGAATCTACCAGGTACGCTATTTGTTGAAAAGTAAAAAAAGAAATTGCTAATGGTAAAGCTAGATGAAGTAATTCAATATTGCTATCTAATGCAATGTTGAGGTTACTAATAAAAAAGTCAGAGTATTTGAAATAGCCTAATAATCCAATATTAGCAACTATACCAATGAACAATAAACTTTTTTTTGGAATTTGTTTATGTTCCTTGGTTTTTGTTAGAGAATTACCTACTGTGAAATTAAATAGCATAGATGTTAATATAAGAGGAAGATAAATTATATTCCACCAGCTATAAAAGAAAAGTGATGTTATGACTAACCAAGATTTGGAAGCTTCAGTGAGTTTTTTATTATTTAAAAAGAAGTAGATAAAGAAAGTTATTGGTAAGAACATAAAAATAAATTCATAACTATTAAATAACATAATGACTTCTCCACTTTTTATTTAAATGATGCCGCCTTCGCAGAGGTTATAATATTATAACCCTGCTGCTTCAACTATTTTAGCTTGAGTATCTGCGATAAGTGGATCGATAATCTCATCAAAAAGACCACCACCCATAATCTCATTTAGTCTATAAAGAGTTAAAGTAATTCTATGATCACTTATACGGTTTTGAGGATAGTTGTATGTACGAATACGACCACTTCTATCTCCTGTACCGACCTGTGCCGCACGCTCAGCTGCATTTTCAGATTGTTGTGCTTGCATCTCTAGCTCATAAAGTCTTGACTTTAATACTTTCATAGCCTTGTCTTTATTTTTATGTTGAGATTTCTGATCTTGGTTTGTTACAACTATTCCAGTTGGTAGGTGAGTAATACGAACAGCTGAGTCGGTAGTATTTACTGACTGACCACCACAACCGGATGAACGCATAACATCAATTTTTAAATCATTTTCATTGATTTGTACTTCAACATCATCAACTTCAGGCATAACAGCTACTGTAATTGCGGATGTATGAACACGACCTTGAGATTCTGTAGCTGGTACACGTTGAACTCTATGTGTACCACCTTCATATTTTAATCTGCTATAAACTTGTTCACCTTTAATAAGTGCTGTAACCTCTTTAAAACCGCCTGCTTCAGAAGGTGAAGTAGAAATTAGTTCTATTTTCCATCCTTTTACATCGGCATAACGAGTGTACGCTTCAAATAGATCACCTACAAATAAAGCTGCTTCATCACCACCAGTACCTGCACGAAGTTCAACAATGATATTTCTATCATCATTCGGATCTTTTGGAAGTAAAAGAAGTTTAATCTCTTCTTCTATTAAAGGTAGTTTAGGTTCAAGCTCTTTAAGCTCTTCTTTTGCCATATCACCCATTTCAGCATCGCTTAACATCTCTTTTGCTTCAGAAATTTCTTCTATAATCAACTTATATTCTTTAGCTTTTTCAACAATTGGTAAAAGATTTGATTGTTCTTTTGAGAGCTCTGTCATCTTTTTAATGTCAGAAGTGATGTCAGGTGAACTTAGCAATTCGCTAAGTTCATTGTAACGAGTGATAAACGGTGTAAGTTTATCTGATAACATATTTGTTACCTAATTATATAGCGTTAACGGCTTTGTTAAGGCGACTAACTTTTCTTGAAGCTGTTTCTCTTTTAAGAACACCTTTGCTTACAAATTTATGAATTTGTTTGTTTGCTACTTTGAACGCTTCAGTAGCTTCTTCTTTGTTTCCAGCTTCAACAGCACTGTTTACAGCTTTTACGATATTTTTAAGACGAGTTCTATAAAAACGATTACGTTCTGTTTTAACGATCGTTTGGCGAATTCTCTTAATTGATGACTTATGATTTGCCATTTAATGAGTCCTTGTTTCGGGTCAGCTTTATACTACCCAGATAATTTTAGTGCGCAATTTTAGCTTAAATATAATTAAAATTAAGTTAAAGCAAAGTCTTATTCTAAAATATTATATAATTATGTTTATTTGTGCTAGAATTGCATGAAAATTTATTCTCTTAAATATTTCTCGCCGTTAGGTGTAGTTTTAATGAGAGAAATTATTAAAATTCCCTTTTTTGATAAGGAGAAATAGTGAAATTATTTGGAACTGACGGTGTAAGAGGTGAAGCAGGGACTTTTTTAAATGCATCCCTTGCTATGCGTGTAGCTATGGCAGCCGGTATATACTTTAAAAAACATTCAAAAACAAATAAAATATTAGTTGGTAAAGATACGAGACGAAGCGGCTATATGATTGAAAATGCAATCGTAAGTGGTTTAACTGCAATAGGTTACGATGTAATTGAGATAGGACCAATGCCAACACCAGCAATAGCATATATTACTGAGAGTATGCGTTGTGATGCTGGAATTATGATTAGTGCATCTCATAATTCTTTTGAGGATAACGGTATTAAATTTTTTGATTCATACGGTGATAAGCTCTCTTGTGAAGCAGAAGAAGAGATAGAAAAAATATATCTTGATGAAGACTTAATAACAGAAGCACAAGCTCGAGGAAAAAGTATTGGCAAGGCAAAAAGGATAGATGATGTTATAGGCCGATACATAGTAGCACTTAAAAATTCTTTTCCAAGAGAACTCTCACTTAGTGGTATGCGTATAGTTTTAGATACTGCAAATGGCGCAGGATATAAGGTTGGTCCGACAGTGCTTGAAGAACTTGGTGCAGATGTTGTTGTGATACATAATAGTCCTAATGGTTATAACATTAATGAAGACTGTGGTGCATTGCATACTAAAGATTTATGTGAACATGTATTAATGTTCCGTGCCGACTTGGGAATTGCACTTGATGGAGATGCCGATAGACTTGTCGTAGTGGATGAAAAAGGAGAGATTGTTGATGGAGACCAATTAATTGGTGCCCTTGGAGCACATATAAATGAAAGAGGCTTATTAAAAGGTGGCGGAGTCGTAGCTACCGTTATGAGTAATCAGGGTCTTGATGATTATATGAACGAATGTGGACTAGAACTGTTTCGTTCAGATGTTGGTGATAAAAATGTTTTAGAGATTATGAAACGTAATGGAATCAACTTTGGCGGTGAACAAAGCGGGCATGTTATTATGCATGATTATGCAAAAACAGGTGATGGTTTGGTTTCTGCTCTTCAGGTACTTGCATTATTGCTGCATAAAAAAGAAAAAGCTTCTGAAGCACTTCGTCCTTTTAAACTATACCCTCAAAAATTAGTAAATATAAATATAAAAAATAAAAAACCTTTAGATAAAATAGATGGTTTAAATCTTGTCTTAAAAGATTTAGAGGACAAAAATATACGACATTTAGTTCGTTATTCAGGAACTGAAAATAAACTTCGCTTACTTTTAGAAGGGCAAAGTTCTAAAGAGTTAGATGAAGAGATGGATAAACTTATAGAGTTTTTCAAAAAAGAATTAAATGGATAAAGTGTATGTAAAGCTTGGTGGGATAACTTTTCTCACTATTATAGGTATATTTATAATAGATCAAAATATAAAAATGCTTTTTGTAGAGGGTTTTCGTTATTACACGGATTGTATAGATTTAATTTTGGTTTATAACAAAGGTGTCGCATTTTCTATGCTTTCATTTTTGGAAGGATGGTTGAAATATATTCAGCTTACGATGGTTTTTTCAATATTGGTATATCTTTTTTATCTAAAAAAAATATGTTACTCAGTACCGGTTGGATTATTGCTTGGCGGAGCTTTTTCAAATGTTTATGATCGTTTTGTACACGGTGGTGTTGTAGATATGGTTTACTGGCATTGTGGCTTTGATTTTGCGGTATTTAACTTCGCCGATGTTATTATAGATGTTGCGGTTGTATGGCTACTTGTGCTTAACTTTAAACCTAATTTATGCAAAAATTAACTTATTTTTAGGTATTATTGCTCAAAATAATAGTTAAAATTAAACTATACTAGATATATACTAAAGGAAATTGATGGAAATCAAATCAAATAAAATTGATGGTGCTAATGCTGAAATTGAAGCAACAATATTAAAAGAAGTTGTTGACTCTAACCTAGAAAAAATTGCTAAAGAACTTGCCAAAACTGCTAATGTACAAGGTTTTAGAAAAGGTAAAGTCCCTGTTGCAATTATTAAACAACAATATGGGGAAAAACTTGTTCAAGATGCTGAAGCTGAAGCTTTAAGAACTGTTTTAGATAGTGGATTAGAACAAATGGAGATTGACAACAGTGCTTTAATCGGAGAGCCTACTATTTCTAAATTTGATAAAAGTGACGATAAAATTGAAGTGATGGTAAAAGTTGCTATGCGTCCCGTAATCGAACTTGGTGATTATGCATCTTTGGCAAAAGATTTTGATAAGCCTGAAATTAAAGATGAAGATGTAGATGCACGTTTAAAAGAGATTTCAGAAAGCCAAGCACCACTTGAAAATATTAAAAGAAACCGTAAAATGAAAGATGGTGATACTGCTGTTATTGATTTTGAAGGTTTTGTTGACGGTAAAGCATTTGAGGGCGGTAAGGCTGAAAATTTTGAACTTCTTTTAGGTTCAGGTCAGTTTATTCCAGGTTTTGAAGATCAACTAATCGGCGTTAAAAGAGATGAAGAAGTTGAAATCAACGTAACTTTCCCGAAAGAGTACCAAGCTAAAGATTTAGCAGGTAAAGAAGCTATGTTTAAAGTAAAGGTAAACGGCATTAAAGTAAAAGGTGAAGTTGAACTTGACGATGAACTTGCTAAAAAACTTTTAGGTAAAGACGATGCTACACTAGATTCTTTAAAAGAAGAGTTGAAAACTCAAATGGAAAGCGAAGAGTTAATTAAGCTTTATAATGAAGACTTAAAACCAGCATTATTAGAGTCTTTAGTAGCAGAAATTAAATTTGATTTACCAGAATTTGTTGTTGAGCAAGAGATAGATATGGCTCTTAATAAAAAAGCTCAAAGTATGAGTGAAGAAGAGATTAAAGAACTTCGTGAAAATGCAGAAAAACTAAAAGAGCTTCGTGAAACTTTCCGCTCAGATGCAGAGGAGAGTGTAAAAGCTACTTTTATTATAGATTCTTTAGCACAAGCTGAAAATATAAAAGTTGAAGAACAAGAAGTTATGCAAACTATATACTACGAAGCAATGCAAATGGGACAAGACCCACAAAAAGCATATGAGCAGTACAAAGAAGCTGGATATATTCCTGCTATTCAAATGTCAATGGTAGAAGATAAAGTACTTCGTCAAATTTTAGACTCAAAGATAAAAGAGGCATAATATGAGCTATATCCCATATGTAGTTGAACAAACTGGGCGTGGTGAACGCTCATACGATATATATTCACGTCTTTTAAAAGATAGAATAGTAATGCTCAGTGGAGAAGTAAATGATGCAGTTGCATCTTCCATTGTAGCTCAATTTTTATTTCTTGAAGCGGAAGATCCTGAAAAAGATATCTACTTCTACATTAACTCTCCTGGTGGTGTTGTAACTGCAGGAATGGCTATATATGACACGATGAACTATATTCGCCCAGATGTTTCAACAATATGTATAGGTCAAGCTGCATCAATGGGTGCTTTTTTATTATCAAGTGGTGAAAAGGGTAAAAGATATGCTCTTCCACACGCTAGAATGATGATACACCAACCTCTTGGTGGAGCTCAAGGTCAAGCAACAGATATTGAGATTCAGGCGAATGAAATTTTACGTATGAAAAAAGAGTTAAATGCTATTTTGGCTAAAAATACAGGACAAAGTATTAAAAGAGTTGAAAAAGATACGGATCGTGATAACTTTATGAGTGCCAGCGAATGTGTTGAGTACGGTATGATAGATAAAGTTTTAACTAAAAACGAGAAAGAGTAGGTACTTGATATGGCAGGTTCATTAAGAAACAGAGGGCGTAGAGAAACCAGAAGGGACGCTTCTGTAAATTCGGAATCTATTAGAGATACAGCTAGCAGCAGTGAACCTAGTAGTGATTTAGAAATTTATGCTAAAGAAGTTCTAACGAGCTTGATTAATGACAACTTGCCTCCCACACCAAATAACTACTCACTTTACTTTGATAGATTATTAGAAGATAAAAGTGAAAACTTCCGTAAACAGATTATGTCTATGCTTGAACTTGAAGAGAGTAATGACGCTGAAAATACTATAATGCTTGAACAAAGTCTTAAACAAGGTTTTACATCTGTTAAAGGTATTTTAAATGTTACGGCTTCTTTATATAAAAATATCTCTTTAATGAGTAAAATACTTAAAAAAAGACGTGATGAACTTGATGAGAGTAGAGATGATAATGGTGCTGCAAGTAGTGTTATTGCATCCCTTGAAGGTGATGTAGCTAAGTTAAATACAATACTTAAAAAACAATCAACTTCTTTAAAAGCACAATATGATGAGACTGCTAAAGTTGTTAAAAATGTTGAAAATGAGACAATATTTGATAATAAGTACGGTGTATATAACAAACGTTATCTAATGACAAAAGTTGAACAAGAAATAGAATTAGTACGTGAATTTAAACATAGTTCTTCATTGATTATGGTTGAGCTTAGTAAAGAGCTTATCGAAAATGTCAGCAATGAAAAAGCTACAGTTTTAATGACGAGAACTATTGCTAGACTTTTACTTAAAACATCAAGAAGAAGTGATACGGTTGCTTATTATGGAAATGGACAGTTTGCAATGCTTCTTAAGCATACAGACCTAGAGAGTGCGAAAAAAGCAAGTGAGCGTTTGACAGAACTAGTTTCAAATTCTAATTTCTTTTTAGCAGACCGTGAGATTCAACTTAAAATAGCTATTGGTATTACAGATATTAATCCATCTTATACTGTAGAAGAAACTATAGTAAGTACTATGGATGGTATAGACAAATCTTATATGGATAGAAACAGTGACTATGCTGTATCGCTAAAAAATAAATCTTAGAGTTTTTATGAAGTTAAATATTGTAACTTATCCTGATAAATTATTACGCCAAAAATCTTTAGAAGTTGAGAAATTCGATGAGGAACTACACGAACTGTTAGATGCAATGTATCCTATAATGATGCAAACTAACGGGATAGGACTTGCGGCTATTCAAGTAGCGCATCCCAAAAGAGTACTGATTATAAATATACCAGATGAAGATGATGTACAAAGTGATGAGAACCTTATTGAGATGGTAAATCCTGTAATAACAGAGAAAACAGGAACTACTACATATCAAGAGGGTTGTTTAAGTGTGCCTACTTTTTATGAAGATATAGATAGATATGAAGAAGTAAGAGTAAATTATCAAGATAGATTCGGTAATACAAAGACACTTGAAGCCAATGGACTTTTAAGTATAGCAGTCCAGCACGAAATGGACCATCTAGAGGGGATTTTGTTTATAGACAAACTCTCATATTCACGTAGAAAAAAGTTTGAAAAAGAGTACAAAAAGTATCAAAAAGAATTGAAATTAAAAAAATAGTTTAGTTAAGTATTGCATTATGCCACTGAACAAGTGTTAATCTATAACCATCTTTAACTTTTTTTACTTCATGTGAAAAGTATGGATTACTTGGAAAAACAAGCATATCACCGGCAGTCGGTTTTAATGTAACGATCTTTCCTTCTTTATCTTTTAAAAAATTAAATACCAGTTCCCCGCCTTGAAATGAAAACTTATCTTTTGTATTGTCTGAATAAGAGGTTCCAAATAAAACAGTAGTTAATTTTCTCTGTGGAGCAACAGTTGTGTAGCCTATAATATTTTTATCTTTGTCTAAAAGTGCATTTGAATCATCTGAATGCTGGATATAAAATCCACCTTTTTTGTATTCAAGAGCTTGAACTTCGGTTGATAAAGTTATACCCAAATTAAAATACTCTTCTATTGTAGCTTGGTGTTCTACAAACCTTGATTTATATAGTGCGTCCAGATGCTCATCTAAAGAGTATATATTTGTATCTCTATACTCTTTGACAACTTTTGGGTTTACAACACCTTTTACAAATTCAGTTTTTACTTTTGCAACTTCTGCTTCATCATCTTTATAAATTGAATTTACAAAGAGTGAGAGTTCGTTGGGTTTTAGAAAATTTTTTATAATTAAAAAAGGAGTTGGTTTATAAGGATTTGGTAAATAGTTGTTTTGCATCTTTAGATTATATATATATTCATCTAAAAAGATGGATTCGCTAATTTGAATCAATGTAGTTCCTAATGGATAAAGTTGAAAACTATACTCCTTTTTCTAAAATAAAGCAATGATAAAATATGACAATTTGCAATATAAATTAATTATATCTATAAAAAAAGTTAAGATGTAAAAAAATAAATGGATAATCTATGAAAAATATATCCTGTGCCACATATGAAGGACTAGATGCAAAAGTTGTAATTGTTGAATCCACACTGACTAAAGGCTTGCCATCCTTTAGTATTGTAGGTATGGCTTCATCTAGTATAAACGAGAGTAAAGAGCGTGTAAAATCAGCCCTACTTAGTAATGAATTTAAGTTTCCTCCAAAAAGAATAACCCTCTCTTTAGTTCCTTCAGATGTCAAAAAAGACGGTTCCCATTTTGATTTAAGTATAGCGTTAATGATAGCTTTGAATTCAGAAGAAAAAGATTATTCAGATTGGTTTGTATTTGGAGAGTTAGGACTTGATGGAAATGTAAGGGAAAACGGTTACTTATACCCGCTTCTTTTATCTTTAGCCAACCAAGGCGTGACTAAAAAAGCTATTGTTCCATATGAGTCATTAGAAAAACTATCAAAAATACCGAATATAGAGTTTTACGGTGTTAAAACACTTGATGAAGCTATAGAGATATTAAAGTCGGATGAGTTTGCACCGAGTTTAGTAGAGTCAGGTTTTGCATATCCTAGTTATATCTTAGATGAAAAGTATTATGTATACAACAAATATGATGAAGATTTTTTGGATGTAAAAGGTCAAGAAGTTGCAAAAAGAGCAGCCCTTATTGCAGCTTGTGGGATGCATAATATTTTACTTGAAGGAAGTCCAGGAAGTGGAAAAAGTATGATAGCTCAAAGATTAAGATATATTTTACCTCCACTAAATAAAAGTGAAATATTAGATATTGCAAAGTTGGAGAGTTTAGATGATAAAGAGCCTAGTTTTAAACCACTACGTAATTTTTGTTCGCCTCACCATACAAGTACATCCGCATCTATCTTTGGAGGCGGAAGTCATAAATCACGTATAGGCGAAGTTGGTTTGGCTAACGGATTATAATGTAGTAATTAATATGTAATTAATAATAAACACAATAATAACGAGTTATTATTAAATACATATTAATATATTTATGTAAATAGTTCAATATGTAATTAATGCACAAAAGGATTATAGCAGTAAGCCAAAACCTTATTGTGTGAGAATTATTTGAAGTAAGAAAGTATTTTCTGAAAAATACCTTTTTTTGATGTGATTTTATCTTCTTGTTTATGTAGTATTTTATCTGAATACTTTAATTTAGCATCATTATGCTGTATTTTAGTTGCCTGAACTTTACTTTCATCCCAATCATTAGCCCACAGCACTTGACTATCTCTAATCCAATAATGTGATCTACAATTAAAATCCCAATTACCTATAGAGGGATATAAAGTTATTCCATTACCATCGTATGTAATTTTCCAGCTATGAGGAGCTATAGGCGTGACAACTTTTTTGCCACACCCACAACAACATAGATGAGTAACTGTTTTGTACTCCATTGATACATACAATACATTTTGTTCATACTCTTTAGGCATGAATACTACAAACTTATGCTCCAACATCAGTATATACCATTCCGCCAGTATCTATATTATATACAGTATTTGAATCACCTGTAAAGTTATGGTAAAAACCTAAATGCCTTTTCCATTGCATTACTGCCATAGAAGCATTTATTGCATTTAATTCAGCAATTTGAATGTTTGTACCATAAAGATCATTCTCATCATCAACAATAGGAATTTCTTTTCTAAAATCTTTATTCCCATTAAATACAGGCGTACAACGCACAGAACCTCTTATTTTATTTTTAACTACACTAAGTCCTAGCCCAACATCAATGTATTCAATATTGTTAGCTTCAAGATAATCAAATAAAGCAGGTTTTATAGCACTTTTATCGATAGATATAAAAACAAAATCTAATCCATCTAAAAGATTTAAATTGTCTTCTGTAATATATACATTGTTTGCATTGATATACTTATGCATATTGGAATACTGTTTCTTAAAATACTCTACTTTAGATTGCATTGATTCTAGTTGTTCAATATTTGTTGCACTAGGTGAACGAAATGCATTATGCGTATGGAATGTATCAGCATCAAACAACCTAATTTCAGCTACTTGAGTTTTAGCTACAAAATCCAAAATATATGAGCCAGTACCTCCTAAACCAATAATTCCAACTCTATGGCTTTTAAATACTTCTGTTAAAACTAAAATATCTGCTCTACTTGAGTTTGTATCAAAATATTCAAAGACATCTTCAGGGTTGTTATCATCAACAATAGGCTTAAATAAACAAGCAGTTGAAGAAGGGTTTATTACTTTAGCTTGATTTGCTAATATGTTAATATATGTAACCATTTTGTGGTAATAATCACGATATCCATCGTTTGGCTTGTTTGAGAAGCTACGACTTGATATAATCCCACTCATATGTGTAGTCGCTGCAACCACGTGTTTAATTGAATCAATCTCTGTTCCGTCTGAGAAACAAGGTTGTTCACCTATAAAATACACAACATGTTGATTATCATATCTAGCTATGCCACCGCTAGTTGCTAACTTAGAGATTAAAGTACCAGTTTTGATCTCTTTGTTACTATTAACATATGGAATATCTTCAATTATCAAATGACCTTGATTGATACTTAGAGAATATCCTTCATTATGAAGTTTCTTAATATCTTTACTACGATTTATTAGTTGTCTCAACATTGAACACCATCCCATCTTTTACGACAACATCTTGACCTAAAGATAAAGTACCGGTCACTTGTCCGTGTGCACCACGTTCATATGTAACCGTATGCATTTGTCTATCATCAATTTGTTTGTCTACTAAACCTAATATATCCATATAGGAAACCTTCTTATCATCTACTGTATGTTGTTCAGCATTAATGATAATCATAAAATCTTTGTCGTTACCGACACCATTATTCTTTTGATTCATTATGAATCCTTTTAACTATGCGTCAACTGACGTGTATATAAGCATTTAAATGCACCTAAAATATATAAGAGAAAAGCTTGTTTTAAAATACAAGATAGTTCTCAACATTAAAAGTATATAATGATATACGCTCATAATTATGAGCGTAATATTAAGGTTATAAAGCTTTGAGAAAATATAGACAAGTCTTTGATTACATCCCTAGCATAATTCAGGATATATCTGATGGAAACTCACTTACAATCCCTGAGTATGCAGACAAATATGAGCTTCCAGAATCTACGTTGAGAAAGCACATAAGTGAAATTCAAGATAGATTTTATAAACATGAATTTAAGTTTTCAAAAAGTGATAATAGATGGATTAGTACAAAACCACGTTTCTTAAATGAAATGATACTTCAACCTCATGAAGCTATGATATTGAATCAAATACTAAAAAATGAGCATATGTGTGGTAAAAATATGAAACA
>JAPHSI010000142.1 GCA_026193155.1 Sulfurimonadaceae bacterium
CTCTCTTTGGCAGTATAAAGGTGCATATCAGCTTCATTAACTGTATCTTCTAAAGTATTTTCATGTTCTAATGCCAAACCTATTGAAATATTAAACCTAATCTCTTCATCTTTATCAGATATAGTTACTGAATTTTGCACTTTTTGTCTTATTCTCTCCATAGCATCTATAGCTTGTTTACTTGATGTGTTTTTTAGTAATATACAAAACTCTTCACCACCAAACCTAGATACTACATCATCAGTTGACGTCTCAGACATCAATATATCTGCTAAATGAGTTATAACTTTATCACCTGTATCATGTCCATATTTATCATTAATTTTCTTAAAGTGATCAATATCAATCATAGCTATACAAAACTCTTCACTATTATTTATTGCATTTGTAAAATATTTTCCAACCTCTTTAAAAAAGTATCTTCTATTATATAGACCTGTTAAAAAATCTCTAATAGCTTGATTTGTGATTTCATGTATATTTTCTAAAGCTTCAATAGAATTGTTTATACGACAAGAAAATTCCTCTTTTGAAAATGGCTTTTTTATAAAATCATTTGCACCGTTTTTTAGAAATAAGGCTATCTCTTCATCATCACTTTGTCCGGATAGTGCTATTATACAAATTTCATTTTTTTTATATTTCTTTCTTATTTCTGCAGTTAATTCTAATCCATTCATAACAGGCATATTGTAGTCTGTTAAAACTAAACTTATATCATCTCTTGTTTCTAAAATATTCACTGCTTCTTCTCCGTGAGCAACTGTTATAACTTCAAAAAATAAATTTGTAAGCATCCCTTTCATCTGTTTTCTAAAAACTAGTGAATCATCTACAACCAGAACTTTGTGTTTAAGGTTTTTAGATAATCTTTTTATATTATTTATTATATAGTTTATGTCTTCTATACCTGTTTTATGAATATAATCTATTATATTTTTTTCAAACATTTTTTTTCTAAAATTTTTATCGATGTTTGAGGTTAAAATTATTACATGATTTCCTGTTTTTATAACATAATCAATAATTTCACCGTTTGGCGCATCCGGAAGATTTAGATCTGAAAGAGTCAAAAAATATTTATAACCTTTTAAAAAAAGTTTAGCTTCTGACATATTATAAGCAACATCAACTTCAAAATCTAATTCAGTAGATATTTTTTTAGCCATCAAATTTGCAAGTGTTTTATTATCTTCTATTACTAATATTCTATCCATTATTAATATCCCCTATTTTAAATTTTTTTATTTTACAATAATCTATCTTTATTTTTAATCACTTATTCACATTTTAGTTATTCACATATATTTAACCCTATTTTATGTAATTTTGAGTTATTATTCACATATTAAACTACAAACAGGAATATATGTGAATATTGGTCAAGAGATATTATTACAACTTAAAGAAGAGATACCAGAGGTTGAATACAACCGTTATATTAAACAATTAGACTATGATTCAAAAAAATCAACTAGTGACTTAGCCGTATTTTATGCACCTAACAAACTTGTATGTAACTGGATAAAAAATAAATATACATCTAAATTAGAACATTTGTTTGAAATTAAAACATCTAATAATATTACTGTAAAAATAACTCTAAAAGATATCTTTGATAAAAGAAAAACTAAGAAAAAAGAAGAAAAACCAACTTCAAAATCACTTTTAAATCCTTCACATACATTTGATAACTTTATGGTGGGTGGATCAAATCAATTTGCATATTCAGCCGTAAAGAGTGTTAGTGAAAAAGCCGGTGAAGTTTATAATCCACTATTTATATATGGTGGTGTAGGTCTTGGAAAAACACATCTTATGCAAGCTGCAGGTAATGTTTTTCAAAATCAAGGCAAAAGTGTTATATATACTACTGTTGAGCAGTTTTTAAACGACTTCATTCGCCATGTAAGAAATCAAACTATGGATAGGTTCCAAGAAAAATACCGTAAATGTGATGTACTTTTAATAGATGATATTCAGTTTTTAAGTAATAAAGATACTATTCAAGAAGAATTTTTCCATACTTTTGAAGCTCTAAAAGGTTCAGGTAAACAAATAATACTAACTGCCGACAAACATCCAAAAAAAATAGGTGGACTTGAAAAAAGACTTCAAAGCAGATTTGAATGGGGACTTGTTGCAGATATTCAACCACCTGAACTGACTACAAAAATAGCTATTATAGAAAAAAAATCTGAAATAAATAAAGTTAAATTATCTAAAGAAATAATAAATTATATTGCAACTGTTATAGAGAGTAATGTTCGTGAAATTGAAGGGATACTTTCAAAACTTCATGCCTATTCACAACTTATGCATGTAGATATAGATTTAGACTTTACAAAAAATGTATTAAAAGATCAAATGCAAGAAAAAACTGCTAACCTAACGTTAGATAATATAACTAAATTTGTAGCAAAAGACTTAAATATAAAACCTAGTGAGATAACTTCTAAGGGAAGGTCCAAAAATATAGTATATGCAAGACGTATATCAATATATCTTTGCCGTGAACTGACTCAAAATACAATGCCTCAACTTGCTCAATATTTCGGTATGAAAGATCATACTGCAATATCTCATACTATTAAAAAAATAAATTCTCTTATAGAAAATGATGAAGACTTTAAAGTTAAAATAGATGAGCTTACAAATAAACTAACAGCTAACGTTTAATAGACAAAAACAGAAATTGTAAAAAAAGTAAAAAAAAGATATAATCCAATATGTGAACTAGTGTGAATAGAGTCTGTAAGATTCATCACATGACTTTAGTTCATACTATAGGGATTAAAGTGTGGTTTTCACATATTCACACACCCCTACTACTAATACTAAAAATTTATTAAATATATAGGAATTTACAGATGAAGATTCAAATATCAAAATCTATACTTGAAAATGTGCTTATCCATGCTCAACCTTTCTTAGAAAAAAAAGATACATCTCAAATTACTTCACATGTATATTTAAATGCTTCTAACGGTACTTTAACATTAAAAGCCACAGATTATGAAATAGGTTTTTTAGTAAATACAAATAATCTAAATATTATAGGTGACGGTTCAGCAACTGCTAACGGTAAAAAATTTCTTGATATTATTAGAATTTTAAAAGATGATATGATTGATTTAGAATTAAAAGGTGATAATTTACATGTATCTCAATCACATTCTAAATTTAAATTACCTGTATTCTCATATAATGAATTTCCGGAATTTCCATCATATGAAAACAAAAGTCGTATTTCAATAAATTCACATTCACTCATTGAATCACTTAAAAAAATCACACCAGCAATTGATAACAATAATCCAAAGTTTGAGCTAAACGGTGCTCTAATTGATATTAAACCAAATAAAATTAACTTTGCATCTACAGATACAAGAAGATTAGCAGTTGTTAATATTCCAAATAACGGTTCTGATGAACTTTCAATTATACTTCCAAAAAAAGCTATAGTTGAGATTCAAAAACTATTTTTTGATGACATTGAACTTTATTATGATGATACAAACCTAATAATTCATTCAAATCAATATACTTTTTTTACAAAATTAATAAATGGTAAATTTCCTGAATATTCTAGAATAATTCCAAAAGAAATATCAAATACTTTAGTTTTACCAAAATCTTTGATGATAGAATCAATAAAACAAATAACAACTATATCAACAGATTTAAAAATCACTTTTTTAAATGACACAATAACTTTTGAGAGTTTAAGTGATGATAATATTGAAGCTAAAACTGATATAACACATACTACAAACTTTAGTGAGTCTTTTACTTTAGCGATTAATAGTAGGTATTTATTAGATTTTTTAAATTCAATTAACGGTACAGATTTTACTATTGGATTAAATGAGAGCAATTTACCGTTTGTTTTAAGTGAAAATAACTTTAAAACTATAGTTATGCCTATAGTTATATAATTTTAATATATATATAAAACTTCTTTTTAGCTTCAATTAGATAAAATATCTTCAATTATGCCAAAAATGGTAATTGGAGAGATATATGGAACAAAATTACGGCGCTAGTAATATTAAAGTCCTAAAAGGACTAGAAGCTGTTAGAAAACGTCCGGGTATGTATATAGGTGATACAGGTCATCGTGGTCTTCATCATCTAGTATATGAAGTTATTGATAACTCTATCGATGAAGCTATGGCTGGTCATTGTGATACTATCACTGTAACACTGACAAAAGATGGTAGATGTACTGTTAGTGACAATGGTCGTGGTATACCTACAGATATGCATCCAACTGAAAATATGTCTGCAGCTACAGTTGTTTTAACTGTACTTCATGCCGGTGGAAAATTTGATAAAGATACTTATAAAGTTTCTGGTGGTTTACACGGTGTTGGTGTATCTGTTGTAAATGCCTTATCATCTGATTTACACATGACTATTCATAGAAATGGTGAAGTACATGAACAAGACTTTAAACAAGGTATTCCTCAACAAGCTTTAGAAATAACTGGAAAAACTCGTAAAACTGGAACAACAATATCTTTTTCTCCAGATCCATCTATTTTTACTGAAACAGTAATATTTGAATATGAATATTTGGCTCGTCGTTTTAAAGAACTTGCTTATTTGAATCCTTTTATTACAATTGTTTTTGAAGATGAACGTTCAAACACTAAAGAAAGTTACCATTTTGAAGGTGGTATAAAACAATATGTTAGTGATTTAAATAAAAAACAAGAGATTGCTCAACCATATTCATTTTCAGGAAAAATTGAAGATATAGAGTTTGATGTAGCACTTATGTATAATGAAGGATATGATGAGAAAGTTGCATCTTTTGTAAATAATATTCGTACACCTAACGGTGGTACACATGAAGCAGGGTTTAGAGCAGCACTAACACGTGTTATATCTACTTATAACTCTCAAAATGGTGCAGCTAAAGAGAAAGATGTAAAAATTTCCGGTGATGATACGGGAGAAGGTTTAATAGCAATAGTTTCCGCTCGTGTACCTGAACCTCAGTTTGAAGGTCAAACAAAGGGTAAACTTGGAAATACTTATGTTAGACCTTTAATTCAAAAATCTTCTTACGAAATTCTTTCAAAATATTTTGAAGAAAATCCTCTTGAAGCTAAAGCTATAGTTCAAAAATCTTTAGCAGCAGCTCGTGGTCGTGAAGCAGCTAAAAAAGCTCGTGAATTAACACGTAGAAAAGATAATATGAGTGTTGGTACACTTCCTGGTAAATTAGCAGATTGTCAAAGTAAAGATGCTTCAATTTGTGAATTATATCTGGTGGAGGGAGATTCAGCAGGTGGTTCGGCTAAAATGGGTCGTGATCGTGTATATCAAGCAATTTTACCACTAAAGGGTAAGATTTTAAATGTTGAAAAATCTCGTTTAGAAAAAATACTAAAATCTGATGAGATTACTAATATGATTACAGCTATGGGTTGTGGTATAGGTGATGAATATAATGAAGAAAAACTTCGTTATCATAAAATAATCATCATGACCGATGCCGATGTTGACGGTAGCCATATTCAGACTTTACTTTTAACATTTTTCTTTAGATACTATCGCCATGTTATTGATAACGGCTATTTATATCTTGCACAGCCACCTTTATATTTATATAGAAAAGGTAAAAAAGAGATATACTTTAAAAACGATAGAACTTTAAATGATTATCTAATTGAAAACGGTGTAGAGTCATTAGAAGTTGATTCTATAGGTCTTAATGACTTAATATCATATTTTAAGATGGTTGACCATTACAGAACTTCTTTAGAAGCATTAGAACGTCGTTATGCACTTGTTGATTTAATTCGTCATTTTATTGAAAACGCAGATTTAGTAAGCTTGGCTTATGACAAGATGTATATTGAAGTTGAGAAATTTTTAACAAATAATGGAAACAATATCCTTACTAAAGTTATAAATGAAGATTCTATTCAATTGTTTGTGCAAACTAAAGACGGTATGGAAGAGTTGATGATAAACGATGAACTTTTTGCAGCTCCACACTTTAATGAAGCAAGTTTTGTATATAACAAAATAAAAGAGTGGGATGTTAGTTTTGAAGAAGATATTTTAGATGTTCTTGAAAATATAACTTCACATGCTAAAAAAGGTGCATATATTCAACGTTATAAAGGTCTTGGTGAGATGAACCCTAATCAATTATGGGAAACTACTATGACACCGGAAAATCGTACACTTCTTCAAGTAACAATTGAAGATGCAGAAGTGGCTTCAGATGCATTTACATTATTTATGGGAGATGAAGTTGAGCCGCGTCGTAACTACATCGAAACTCATGCAAAAGATGTTAAACACTTAGACGTTTAATACTATGCAACTTCCCGAAATAAAAGAGCGTGAATATCGCTTTAGATTAGCGTTAAGGATGGGTTTACCCATCTTTGCGTTAATGTTTGCTCTTATATTTCATACAGTAATAACAACTTATGATACTTTAAATAGTGTATTTTATTTTGAAGCAGTAATTGTTTTAACATTTGGTATATATTTTATTTTTTATCTGATATATAGTGGATTTGAATCTAAAATAACAGATGATGTATCAAAAGTATTTACTAGAACCTATTTATTTAAATATTTAAAAAAAGATCTTCAAAGTTACAAAGACTATACCCTTATATTAATATCAGTAGATAATCTAAATGATATAAACAATCGTTATGGAATAAAAAGCGGTGATAAAGTCTTATATGAAGTAGCTCTTTGGATAGGAAAATACCTAAAAAAAAATAATATTACGAACTTTCCGATTGGACATGTAAAAGGTGGTGATTTTATACTTGGATTAAAGGGCAGCAGTAATAAATATGAGAGCATGTTAGACTTAATGTGTTTAAAAGCTGACGAATTTAATATAGATGATATAGAGGTAAATATATTAGGAGCTATTAATGATACGTCTTTTTCAAATGATTTAGACTATATGATAGAAAATCTATTTGAAATTAAAGAACTAAATAAACATAAAAAACAAGATATTAAATTTTATGATGAAGATATTAAACCAAATGAACTAGAAAATTATATTATAAGTGCCATTAAAGAGAGAAGATTAATACTTATGAAACAAGATATTTATAATGAAAATAAAGTAATTATGAAAGAGTGTTTTGTAAAACTTAAAAGACCTGATGGTAAACATATACATCAAAAGTCTTATATGAAAATTCTTAATAAATTAAGATTAATGAGTGATTATGACTATATGGTACTTGAACAAAGCATTAAAAAGTGTACAATAGAGAGTGATATTACTTTTGCCATAAATATTTCACCAACCTCTTTGAGAAATTATAATTTTTTATTTAAGATCAAAAATCTGTTAGAAAATAACCCACATGTAAAAAATAAAATTATGTTTATTTTAAATGAAAAAGAGTATTTTTCATATACTAAAAAATATAGTGATATTATAAAAAATATTCGTAATTTAGGGATAAAAATAACTATAGATAAATTTGGAGCTTATCATTCTAGCTTTTTATATTTTAGAGATTTTGAAGTAGATGCAATAAGAGTTGATAGCATATATACTAAAGAGATTAAAAATGATAAATATTTAAAAATTTTAGATGGATTTTGCACTATGGCTAAAAAATCTGATACAAAAGTGTGGATGAAAATGGTTGAAGATAAAGAGACTCTAAATAAAATAAATAATATGGATGTAGATTATATTCAAGGGAAATATTTATCTGAATTAGAAACTATCTATGAAAGCTAAAATAAGAAAAAAATTTATAGCACAAAGGAATTTAAATGAAATACGGTGAAAAAGAGATACAAGAGTTTGATGTTGAAAAAGATTTAGAGATTTGGCCAAATGAGTATAAAAAAGATTACTTAATAAAAATAACTCTTCCGGAGTTTATGTCACTTTGTCCAAGGAGCGGTTATCCTGACTTTGCAACAATATATTTAGAATATACGCCTAATGAATGGATAGTAGAGCTTAAAGCTATAAAACTATATATTAACTCATTCATGAATAAACACGTGTCACATGAGGGTGCAGCTAATGAGATATATGATTTACTTGATAAAAAATTAAAACCTAAATATATGAAAATTATAGCCGATTTTAATCCTAGAGGAAATGTCCATACTGTTATAGAGATAGACAGTCAAAAAATAAAAAAATAATTACAAAGTTGCTAAAATGATGGATGGTGATGTTAATATGTTTTCTAAGATATTAGGAAACGTAAAGGGTTCAAAAGACGATCCAAAGAATATAAAGCTTTTGGAAAAAATATCCAAAATGGACCTTTCGGATATGAGAATATATATAAATGGAAAATTAACTGAATATGAAGTTAATGAATTTGGATTATCTGAAATTTTAAAAAGGTTTACTTTTATTAATGAAAAAACATCACATTATTATTTGAAAATTGATGATATGGATTCGAAAAAGAAAAAAATATTTGATATAGTGATTTTAATTTTACTTCATAAAAGAGTTAGTATAAATATAATTGAAATTGTTCAAGTGTTTTTAGAGACATACGAAGAAGTAATAAAAAAATATGATGATGAGAATAAACAAACATATAAAGCTAAAATAATAGAAGCAATGAAAAAAGCTACTAAAACAATTGATTATAAATCAGATATTATAGATAAATTACGTACGCTTAAATAAAAATACTGTTTATTCTTATTTCATAAAGCAATTGTAAAATAGAGCTAAAATCTTTAGATTGTTTCATCCCAATATCTAAAAGATTATTACCATGTATAGTTGGCTTAATATATCTAATTTTTTCAATTACATTTGTAGATGTATTCTTGGCTTTTAAATATTGTATTAATAGTTTTAAATTTATATCTTTTAATATATTATATTTAAGAGTGTTGTTTTTTTGATTTATATTTTCTAAAAATATATCTATATGATAAATTGCTTCTAGTTTATTTAAAACATTTTTTTTGTTAGTTAATTTATTTATAAAACTTTCTCTATTACTTTTTTTCATTTTATAACATAGTAAAGCTAACGTAATAAGTATGTTAGCTTCATCATCTAAGATTGTTTTATCTATATTATCTATAAATTTAAGTGAATCATTCCAATCTTTTTCATTCATATTTAGTTCATTAAAATATATATTTGCATTAATATTTTTTAAAAATTTTAAGCCTAAAGATGGCTTATTTGATTTTAAAAAAAGCTTTTTAAACTCTTCATAAACTCTCTCTTTTGGTAGTTCGTTTAGAAGCTTGTTCTCACACATGTTAGTACATAACGTTATTAGATTTTTATCTGGAGTGAAGTCAAATCTAGAGTAAAATTGCATAGCTCTTAAAACTCTTAATGGGTCTTCAATGAAAGTTTTTTCATTTACGGATTTAAGCACTTTATTTGAAATATCTTGTAATCCATTAAAAGGATCAAGAATTTTTTTATTAAAAATATCATATCCGATGGAGTTAATAGTAAAGTCTCTTCTCGAAGCAGCTGTCTTGAAGTCTAACTTTGAATAGGTATCTACTAAAAAACCTTTATGACCTTCAGCAATTTTATTTTCAACTCTTGGCATTGAGAAGTCAATTTCTAAGTTATCAACTTTTAGTTTGATAACTCCAAAGCTTTTTCCAATTATATTTGAATTACCAAACTCTATTAGTATTTCTTGAATTTTTTCAAATGAACACGCATTATAAAGTTCAATATCAATATCTTTAGTTAAAATCTGTTTTTTATTTGATATGGAATTTAAAAAAAAGTCTCTAACGTATCCACCGACTATTATTGGTTTTATACCACAATTTTTCAATTTATCGAATATTTTATCTAAAATATTTGGATAATCAATGATAATATTATTTTTCATTTGATAAATACTACTTTTTAAACTTTTTGTGTACTTTTCTTAATATCAGATAATTATACCATTAGTTTTACAAGAATATAACTTTTTTTTGGGTATAATCGCGAAAAATATTCTAAAGCGCTCTGTAGGACAGAATATCTTTAGTAAAATTTTCCAAAATATAGAGGAAACAAATATGCAAAATATTAGAAACATTGCTGTTATCGCTCACGTTGATCATGGTAAAACAACATTGGTTGATGGACTGTTAGAACAGTCTGGTACATTTGGTGATCATGAACAACATGATGAACGAGCTATGGATAGCAACGATTTAGAAAAAGAGCGTGGAATTACTATTCTTTCAAAAAATACAGCAATCCGTTACAAAGACCATAAAATAAATATTATTGATACTCCAGGTCACGCTGACTTTGGTGGTGAAGTTGAACGTGTTTTAAAAATGGTTGATGGTGTGTTAGTGTTAGTTGATGCATACGAAGGTGTTATGCCACAAACAAAATTTGTTGTTAAAAAAATGTTAGCTATGGGTAAAAAACCAATTGTTGTTATCAACAAGATTGATAAACCTTCAGCTGATCCAGACCGTGTAGTTGATGAAATGTTTGACTTATTTGCTGATATGGATGCAACTGATGAGCAACAAGACTTCCCAGTTATTTATGCAGCTGCTCGTGATGGTATTGCAAAACTTGATATGGAAGAAGAGGGTGGAGATTTTAAATGTATTTTTGAAACAATCCTTGAGCATATTCCAGAGCCAGAAGGTGATAAAGATAATCATACACAAGCACAAGTATTTACACTTGATTATGATAACTATGTTGGAAAAATTGGTATTAGCCGTATTTTTAATGGTACAATCAGAAAAGGTGATAACGTTATGCTTGCAAAAGCTGATGGCGAGATGGTAAAAGGACGTATTACAAAACTTATTGGTTTTCACGGTCTTAATCGTATGGAGATTGAAGAAGCTGAAGCTGGTGATATTGTTGCAATGGCCGGATTAGAGACTATTGATGTTGGTGATACAATTTGTGATCCTAACAATCCTGTTGCACTTGATCCAATGCATATTGAAGAGCCGACTCTTACAGTTGTGTTCTCTGTTAATGATTCTCCACTTGCAGGTCAAGAGGGTAAACATGTTACTTCAAACAAATTAAAAGATCGTCTAGAAGCTGAGATGACAACAAATGTTGCGATGAAGTATGAAATTGTTGGTGAAGGTAAATTTAAAGTTTCAGGTCGTGGTGAACTTCAAATTACTGTTCTTGCTGAAAACATGCGTCGTGAAGGTTTTGAGTTCGGTATTTCTCGTCCGGAAGTTATCCGTAAAGAGATTGAGGGTGTTAAATGTGAACCTTTTGAGCATCTTGTTATCGATGTACCTGAAGATCTAGGTGGTACTGTTATTGAGCGTCTTGGTAAGCGTAAAGCTGAGATGAAATCAATGGTTCCAATGGGACAAGGTTTCCAACGTATAGAGTTTGAAATTCCTGCTCGTTCATTAATCGGTTTCCGTGGACAGTTCTTAACAGATACTAAAGGTGAGGGTGTAATGAATCACTCATTTATCGAGTATCGTCCATTTAGCGGTGAAGTAGATTCTCGCTCATACGGTGCTTTAGTATCAAGTGAAAACGGTGAAGCTTTAGCATACTCAATATTCAACTTACAAAATCGTGGTGTTATGTATATCAAACCTCAGACAAAAGTTTACGAGGGTATGATTATCGGTGAGCATGCTAAAAATAATGACTTGACAGTTAATCCTATTAAAGGGAAACAACAATCAAATGTACGTTCTTCTGGTGCTGATGATGCAATTAAACTTGTTCCGCCACGTGATATGTCACTAGAGCGTGCA
>JAPHSI010000018.1 GCA_026193155.1 Sulfurimonadaceae bacterium
AACGGAATCAGACTTAAAAGATAAAGCAGTAGAGTTTTTATTCGCAGTTTATTTTTATTCTTAAAAGCTATCTCTAAAGCTTCATTTTTTGTGTTTAAACTTGTACTTATATCGTAGTTTAACATCTTATGAAAAAAATAATATAAAGGAAGATTAAAAGCAATTAAATTGATAATAGGTATGAAGTAAAAAGGGATAAGAACAATAAAAAGTAAAAGCATAATTCCTGTCCATTTTAGAGTCGAGAGTAAGGCAGTTGCAATATTTGAATAACCTATCATCTCAACATCTTGGTAGTGTCTTTTTTGAAGTTCATTTAAAACATATGGAGTTAGAAAACCTATAACTAAAATTGCTATAAATATAGATGCATATAGTGTTAAAAAACCGCCTATTGCGTAGATAAGAAAAGTAGCTATCCATGCAGTAGCCGCAAAACTCATAAGAAACTGCATAATTGCAGTACCCTCTAAGTATGCTTCAAAATTATCGGTATGCTCAATACCGTTTTGGATTGTAGTCTGCTGGGCTTCTATATGCATCTGACTCATATGTTCTGCACCCAAACCTGCAAAAACAAAAAATAAAATATACATTAAAACAATTGTAATTATTATAGGCAGAAGAGAATACTTTAGCATTTTGGGTGTTAAAAAATCTTTTATACTTTGTATTATCAGGTTTTGTTCATTCACATATAACTCCATAGCTTTTGTTATAGTGTATCAAAAATAGATTAATTACGAACTTTGTTTCATCTCTATAAATAAAAAGTGGTTCTTTGTAACTGCTTCTATTAAGAGCTTACTCTCATTTGTAATTTCCATAGCATCACCGAAGTTAAGTTGAGCACCATTTATTTTAGCACTTCCTTCTATTTGTACATAATATATCTGTCTGTTTTCTTTTATATCAAATTCTATATTTTTATTATCATCAAGTTCAGATACATAAAAATTCACATCCTGATATAGTTTTATTTTTGAATCTCCGTCTTGAGGTGAAACAATATTAAGCAGTTTATTTTTTCGCTCATTTTCTGTATATTTATGAGAACCGTAAAGTTTTTCTAAACCTTTTTTTGGAGGAAATATCCAAACCTGAAGTACTCTTAACTCTGCATCGGATAAATTATATTCAGCATGCACGATACCATCTCCTGCACTCATGTACTGAACTTCACCGCGTTTTAGAGTTTCTTCATTACCCATAGAGTCTTTATGGCTTATTTCACCATCTATGATGTAAGTTACTATCTCCATATTTTCATGCGGATGCATATCAAACCCGCTATGTGGAAGGATAATATCATCATTTAAAACTCTTAAAACTCCAAAGTTAATGTTTGCTGGATTTCTGTACTCAGCAAATGAGAAATGAAATCTGCTTTTTAACCAACCTAAATCAGATTTACCCATACTCTCTTTAGTTATTTTCTTTAGCATAACTAATCCTTTTTAGACAATGAATCCACAAATTCATTGTCTTATATTTTATTTAGTAAGTATACCTTCTAACTCAACACTGATTTTTACTTTATCACCTACAATTAGTCCACCCGTTTCTAAAACATCGTTCCATTTGAGCCCGTAATCTTGTCTATTTACTTTTGTTTCTAAAGTCAGACCTGTTCTTGTATTTCCCCAAGGGTCTTTTATAACACCGCTTGTTTCAAGTTCAAATTTAACTACTTTTGTAACACCGCGGATAGTTAATTTTCCTGTCGCTGAATCACCGTTAACATCTGTAATTTTAAGGGTAAGTTTTGGATAATTTGTAACGTCAAAAAAATCTTCAGAACGTAAATGATTATCTCTTTTAGCATTTTCAGTATTAATTGAAGTAGCCTCAACTTCACCTTGAAGTGATTTTAAAGTTTTTGTTTTTTCATCAAAGACAAAACTTCCGCTAAACTTATCAAACTTACCTTTTACGTTAGAAATCATCATATGTTTAACTTTAAAACCAACACTCGAATGACTGGCATCTACATTATAATTACCTGCGAATAAACTACCTGCAACTAAAATAGTCGCTAATCCGGTTTTTAATAAATTCATCTCTTATCCTTTTGTATTAACTAGTAATTTTAAATAAGAAAATTACTGTGATTTATGTAATTTTCTAAGTAAAGTAAATAAAGTCTCCGTTTCATCTTTATCCAAAACTTTAAAATAATCTTCAAAGTTTTTTGCATGATTAGGAAACAACTTATCCATAATATCTATACCTTTTTTGGTTATAGTAATTATATAGGTCCTTTTGTCTTTAGCGTCAGGGATAGAGGTTATCAAACCGTCTCTAATTAAGTTCTTTATCACTACAGTCACATTGCCTGGTGTACCAAGTGTAAGTTTTGTAATCGCACCAACACTTAAATCCCCTCTATGATACAACACCTCTAACACTTCGAACTGATTCATAGTCAAGTCGTGTGACTTTATGTAAGCTGACTCTTTTGCCAGAATCTTTTTAAATGTTTTTATAAGCTGTATCCATGTACTCATAGATTTATCAGCAACTGAACCATAACTTTTACCTAAATAAACTTTCATAATCCTATCTCCTGTAACAAGTATATTACTAATTAGTAATAAAGTCAAGAATAATTTAAAAGAACACAAATACTACACATTATAATAATATAATTTTTACTATAAGGAGTATATGATGCATGGTTTTGGAATGGGATTTGGTTGGATATTTTTACTGTTGTTGATTATATTTGTTTTTTATTTAATAAACGGCAAAAAACAATATGATGAGGATGATTCTGCGTTGGATATTCTTAGAAAAAGATATGCAAACGGAGAGATAGACGAAGAAGAGTATAAAACTAAATTAGAAGAATTAAAAAAATAAGATAGAGGTGTATTATGAGTGCTTCATATACTTGTCCGATGCATCCGGAGATAGTGGAGAATAAGCCCGGTACTTGTCCAAAATGCGGTATGGCATTGGAATTGATAATATCAGAGGCAGAGGAAGTAGTTGAAAAGAACTATGCACTAGACTATATGAGCAAACGCTTTTGGATAAGTTTGTTTTTTTCTTTTCCTATTTTTATAGTAGCAATGTTGAACGACTTAAAACCTGAGTATTTACCGTCTGGTTTATCTACACTACATATTCAGTGGTTTTTATTTTTATTTGCATCGCCTGTTGTATTATGGGGAGGATGTCCTTTTTTTGTACGTGCTTACGAGTCTGTAAAAACATGGAACTTAAATATGTTTACCCTCATCGCCATCGGGGTTGGAGCAGCATATACTTATAGTTTGGTAGCACTTTTTTCCCCCGAGCTTTTTCCTCCTCTTATGCAAAATGAAGATGGCTTTGTTCATGTATATTTTGAAGCTGCAGCCGTTATAACCAGCTTGGTTCTTTTAGGACAGGTTTTAGAGTTAAATGCAAGAAGTAAAACAAATACCGCTATAAAAACATTGTTAAATCTTGCTCCAAAAAAAGCACATAGGATTAAAGATGGTATTGAAGAAGAAGTTAATATCAAACATATTCACGTAGGTGATATTTTAAGCATAAAACCGGGTGAAAAGATTCCTGTGGATGGGGTTGCTATAGATGGGAAAAGTAATGTTGATGAATCAATGATTACGGGAGAACCTATAGCAATTTCTAAGTCAAAAGGAGACTCCTTAATCGGTGCAACCATAAATAAAAACGGAACACTTAAAATGAAAGCAGAGAAAATAGGAAGCGATACTATGCTTGCTCAGATTGTCCATATGGTATCTCAGGCACAGCTCTCACGTGCACCTATACAAAACTTGGTGGATAAGGTCTCAAGTTATTTTGTACCTGCTGTTGTAATATTTGCAATTTTATCTTTTATAGTGTGGTATATCTTTGGTCCAGAGCCACGCTTGGCTTATGCCGTAGTCTCTGCTGTTGCGGTACTTATCATTGCATGTCCGTGTGCTTTGGGATTAGCTACGCCTATTTCCATAATGGTAGCTACGGGCAGGGCTGCACAATCTGGTATTTTGATAAAAGATGCCAAAACATTAGAGCAGATGGAGAAAGTGAATACACTTGTTGTAGATAAAACGGGAACTTTGACAGAAGGAAAACCTCGAATGACAAGTTTTTTTGTAGAAGATGGTTTTGATAAAACACAGATGTTAAGATATGCAGCCAGTTTAGAACTCTCAAGTGAGCATCCATTGTCCGAAGCAGTTGTCAATTATGCAAAAGAGCAAGATTTGAGTATGTTAGAGCTTGAGAATTTTAATTCTGTTACGGGTAAGGGGATTGTCGGTAAGATAGAGGGTAAAGATGTGGCAGTGGGAAGTGAGAGTTTTTTACATAGCCTTGGCATCTCAACGAAAAATATAAGTATAAAAGCAGATTCGCTTCGCCAAAAAGGGGGCGGTGTTATATTTATTGCAATTGATTCTAAACTCGGTGGAATTATAGGTTTAGAAGACCCTATAAAAGAGACATCAAAACAAGCACTAAAAGATTTAAGAGCAAATGGTATAAAAATGGTAATGTTAAGCGGAGATAATGAGACTACAGCAAATACGGTTGCAGATAAACTTGGTATAGATGAGGTATATGCAAATGTAATGCCTGATGCCAAAGCAAAAATAATAACAAAACTGCAAGAGGGCGGTGCAGTTGTAGCTATGGCGGGTGATGGGATAAACGATGCACCTTCTCTTGCTCAGGCAGATGTTGGAATTGCTATGGGGAGTGGTACGGATGTAGCTATAGAGAGTGCAGGAGTTACACTTGTAAAAGGCGATTTACTTGGAATAGTGAAAGTTTTAAAACTTAGCCGTGCTACGATGAAAAATATACGAGAAAACCTGTTTTTCGCTTTTGTTTATAATAGTTTGGGAGTCCCCATTGCAGCAGGAGTTTTATATCCATTTTTTGGAATCTTACTCTCACCAGTTATTGCGGCAACGGCTATGAGTTTTAGCTCAGTCTCGGTTATAGTAAATGCTCTGCGTTTAAAAAATAAGAAAATATAACTATTTACTACTTATACCTATTGCAGCAGCATATCCGCTTGCCCAGCCCCAAGCAAAGTTATATCCCCCGCGTCGTCCGACTACATCTAATACTTCACCGGTAAAGTATAAGCTTTTTTGTTTTTTTGATTCCATAGTTTTTGCATCTATTTCATCTGTGTTGACTCCTCCGCCTGCAACTTCTGCATGACGAAAACCATGAGTGGAAGCTACTTCAAACTTCCAGTTTAGACATTGATTAGCTATACGTTTATAGTCTTTCATATTTAGATTTTGAAGTTTGGTTTCGTGAGAAATATTTAAAACATCAAGGATAGTTTTTGATATTTTAAGAGGAAGCAGTGCATGAAGTGCATTTAAAATTGAGCTCTCAGGGATTGATTTATTAAGGTTATTTAAGTGGTTTGAGAGTTTTTGGTGTGAATATTTTGGCAAAAGATTCAGGATAATATCTACAACAGAGTAGTTGAGCATAGCTTCACTTGCTTCACGTGAGATATCAAGTATTGCAAAACCCGAAACACCGTACGCGGTAAATAGGATATCACCAGATGCAGATGAGCTTTTTTGATTGTTTATCATTAAAGTCACCTCGCCGTCAACTTTGGTACCGCTCATTTTGTTATGTGGCGAATTTGAGAGTTCAAGCTGAACGAGTGATGGGTATGTTGGGATTATACTGTGTCCATACACTTTTGCAAACTCAAGTCCGTCGGCGCATCCTCCAAGATGTGAAGCAGCTTCACTACCTGTTGCCACAACCACTGCATCGTATTTGTCCATTAAGCTTTTTATATCAGATATCTTAGTATCTGTAATTATATTTACACCTAAATTCAAGGCAGTGTCTTTAAAAATAGCTACGACCGATTTTGCTTCATTTGATAAAGGGTAGACTTTGCCATCCTCTTTTGCATCGAGGACAAGGCCAATAGATGCACAAAATTTTTCAAATTTTTGGTAGTTAAAACGTTCTAGTGCATCTTTTACAAAAGAGTTATTTTGTGAGAAATAATCATCTTCTGAAAAGCTTGTGTTTGTTATGTTGCATCTGCCGTTTCCAGATACTAAAATCTTTTTGCCTATATTTTGATTTTGCTCGTACAAATCAACTTTGCAGGAATTTTTAGCACACACAATGCTACAAATAAGACCGCTTGCTCCTGCTCCGATTATTGCTACTTTTTTCATAATTATAATTGTACTACTTTAGCACCAAACCCACCTAAGTGTTGCGGTGCATCATCAAAGCTTTTTACTCTTGGATGCGCACTTAAAAAGTTTTTTACGGCATATGATAATTTTCCCGTGCCTATACCGTGATATACTATTACTTCATCCCAGCCGTTCATAAGTGCATCTGATAAAAACTTATCAAGCGTTTCACAAGCCTCATCTGCACGCATTCCGTGAAGGTCACACTTAAGTCCTGCTTTTTTCTCAACTTGTACATTTACATTTGTTTGTGGTTTTGGTTTGACTATTTTAGTCGGTTTAAGATGTTTTGTCTTAACACGTACCGTCATACCGTTTATCTCAACTATTGCTTCTTTATTGCCTTTTAGAGCTTTAATAGTACCGCTTTGGGAGTGGTATTTAACCTGATCACCAACACTAAATACTATATCTCTTTTTATCTCTTCTTTTTTCTCAGGCGGCAGATTTTTATTTGCCTTGTTCATTGCACGGTGTATAGCTTTTGTATCACCTGCACGTGCAGCTGATTTTGCTTCATTTATGGCTACGTCATAACTTTGCTTAAGTGCAGCCTTTTGTTCATCAAGCTCTTTTAGCAAATTTTCTTTTAAAGCTTTTAACTCCATCTCTTTTTTATTTAAAGAGTCTAGCTTTTCATCCACTTTGGCATGTTTTTGCTTTAGTTCACGCTCTAGCTGACTTCCACGCTCTATTAAAAGGTTTAGTCTCTCACTATTGTCACCATATACACTCTTAGCTTCTTTAACTATATGCGGTGCTATTCCGTAGCGACTCGCAGTCTCAAAAGCGTAACTCTTACCTATAATTCCGTGCATAAATTCATAAGTCGGTTGTCTAGATTCTTCATCATATATTGCGGCCATAAGTTCAACATCGTCACGATCTGCCATAAGTGCAGCAAGGCGTTTATGGTGAGTTGTAACTATGATTTTTTGTCCTTTTTTTACAAGCTCATCTAAAATAACTTTAAAAAGAGCTGCCGCTTCATCAGAATCTGTTCCAAGTTCAATTTCATCTACACCTACAAGTGCATCTCGTGCAGTAAATATTTGTGAAAACTCTTGCATACGCCCGGCAAATGTAGATATATCGTTTTTTACATTTTGAGGATCGTCTATAATAGATAATATCTTTTTAAAATTTCCAATGGAACTTTTATACTCATTAAGCTTCATCGGTATCATATATTTTGCCATAAACGCAGATGCTAGCAGTGATTTTAAAAGCATAGTCTTTCCACCGGCATTTACCCCTGTAATCATAAGAACATTTTTACTAAAGTCTACATTTACAGGTTTTGCATTATGCAGGGCAGGGTGTACAAAGTCTTTTAATACAATATTTGAATCTTTTTGGGATTTTACTATTTGTAGATTTTGACTTTTTGCAAACAAAACTCTTGCCTGGTAATTATCAAATCTCGAAAACTCTTTATCTATAAAGTTTATAAATGGTAGAAGTTCACTTAATGTGCTTGAAAACTCTTGCGAATATCTGTAAAAAATAGCTTCACGTTCTTGGTTTATGTAACGAATTTGTTCTTTTGCTTTTAAAATGCTATCTGGCGACACATAAAATCCACCACTGCTGCTTCTACCGACTACTGCCCCTTTTAAAATATGGTTAAAACCACCACGAACTAAAAGACAGTCTTCATTATTTACAAAGTGTAGCTGAGTATCTAAAAGATACGGCACTACTTTAGATGAAGCAGTTAATCTTTTTAGTGATACCGATATATTGTTTTTTTGCTCTTTTATCCTTTGGGAAAGTCCAAAAAGTTCTGAGTCTAGATTTTCTTCAAACTTTCCGTCATTTGTAAAGTACTTCTCAACTTCTACAAACTTCTCAGGAAATTCAAATTTTTCCATCCATTCACCGATTAATCCCTCAATATCACGGTTTTTAAAATAGCGAAAATATCTTACTACTTTTACAATCTCAAAAATCTGTTCAAAGTTTAGTACACCGTGTTTTTTGAGATGCTGTTTTATATTTGAGAAGTCTGATACTTTAGGTGGTGCATTAAATTCCAATTTATCTAATGCTTTTATATAGCGGTAGTGAAGGTCTTGATCACCTTCAATAAAAAGTTCGGAGTTACGTGAGAAAAAGCTTTTAAACCAAGCTATATGCTCACTTAGGTCTAGTTGAGAGATTATTTGCATGAAGAAGCGCTAATCATTTGTCCATAGTTGGGTGTATTGTCTTTGCCAATAAATGTAAATGTTCCAGTGCTTAAGTCATATAAAGATGAGTTCACGTCAACTCCATCACAAGACACTGTTTTGCCTTGATTAAACTTTGTTACAACAAGCATCATATTATCTCTTTGCGAGTTTGAATATGCGTTAAATGCAATAGCACTTAAAATTATTGCCAACACAATAGAAGACGTAATAACTTTTTGTTTATGGTCTAGTTCAGTAAAATAATGCAAACTTAAAAATAAAAGCCCGACTACTATTAATCCAAGTATATATGCCAAAAAAAATCCTGTCTTTATATTTTTATAATTATATCAAAAAAACTATTTTACATGTTTAGAATAGTATATTGCAAAAGGTATCTGAACGATATATGCTAACATTATAGGAATAAGCATTGTAGCCCCAAAAGAGCTTATAGAAAAAGTCGAAATAATCATTGCTAATGTTATATAACGCGTTATTGTGAACCAAAAAGCTGATCTCTCCTCGGCAATTCTCTTATTAAAACTAAACTTTGCAATAAAAAAACTTCCAACATAGAAAGCCACAACCGCCAAAAGTGATACTGTTATAAGTTCAGGCTCAAAGTCATATATGTCAAAAAGTAGTTGAGAATTTTGTAGTGCGAAAAGATACATGATGATTAAAAAAATACTTATATTACTGATAATTGGGCGGTATTTGTTTATGAATTCAACAACCGGTTTTGCAAACCATAAAAGTAAGCGGCTTGTAACAAAAGGCACTATAATAAGCAGTATTATAGCTCCTTTGGCAAAATTACTTAGATTAGCTTCATTTGAATATATTACATCAAAATAAGCTTCTGTATATAATCCAAAAAGATGAAGCATTAGTAGTGATAATGTAATTAAAACTATATTTAAAAAAAGAAGTATAAAACCTATAGAAGTATTACCTTCAGTTTTTTTAACCCAATGCATAACCATACCGCCGCCACTTAGAACTGAAAGTAAAAATATACCGGCGGCTATACCAAAGTCTTTTGTTTGAAGACCGATTATTATTGCTAAAGCAGGTAATATTATAAAATTTATAAACATACTCTTAAATAAAGTTTTTTTATGCTCTAAAATTAATTTAATATCTTTTAATTTGAAGTTAAAAAGAGTTGGCATAATCATAGTAATACCTGCAAATAAACATATTTTTGGGCTAAATGGCACTCCAAATGTATTATAACCGTACGTAAGTCCGAGTGTGGCCGCTAAAAAAACTAAAATTATCTGCATTTTAAATTAACTCCAAAATTTTTCTATATCTTCTTCTATTTTTTGTATTGCCGAAGTTGCATTTTCATAATACACTTTATCAAATTGTGTATCATCTATGTAAGGTGACTCTTCTAAATTGTTCAGTATTTTTTTACAGTCCATAATTTCAAGATTTGCATTTATTTGTATAACATTTCCAAGTGTACCTATAACTACGGCTATAGAGTCTTCATTTTGAAGATATTCAAAGGCATTATACATATCCATATATTTTGGAGCCTGACCACCAAAAAAGACTATATACGGTTTTATATGAGTATTTGCACAATTAGGACACTTATCATCTTTATCAAACTCTTTGTACCCTATATCAAAAACTTCACCGCAAGCCATACACTCCATCTTAGTAAGTTCTCCGTGAACATGTATTACATCTTTGCATCCGGCTCGCTCAAACATATCATCTACGTTTTGTGTAACGACTATACAATCATCTTTATATTTATTTTTTATATCAGCTACTATCTCATGAGCTAAATTAGGTTTGACCGAGCCTAGTTGAACTCTTCTTTGGTTATAAAATTTATGAACCTGATTATAGTTCTGCTCCCAAGTGTATTGGTTACAGATATCTTCTATATTGTGGTTTTCCCAAAGACCGTCTGCATCTCTAAATGTTTTTATTCCACTCTCGGCACTTATACCCGCACCTGAGAATATAACTATTTTTTTATTTTTCATAGCTAACCTTTTTAGTTATCTATAAATTATATAAAAAGATATTAAATACTACCTCTAATTTGATAAGTAATATCTCCTGCACCAAAACCTATGATAAGACCTTTGTCTATAGTTTTTAAATCTTCTTTATTTTTTATAACTGTTATATTATTATTTGCACGTTTGATATTGTCTGCCATAGTAAGATTGTACTTTGAAAACTCTTTTGCAAAATCTATATCACGAGTAGCCTCACCTGCAGACCATACAGGCAGGATTATCAATTCATCGGCACCCTCAAAACATTTTGTAAATTCTTCAAGATTATCTATAGTACGAGAGTATTTATGCGGTTGCCAAATAGCTGTAATTTTATCAAAACCTTTAAGCTGTGCATATTCTTTTACAGAATTAAAAGTAGCTTTAATCTCAGTAGGATGGTGACCGTAATCATCTATAATCACACTGTTTAGTTCACTGCCTACAATATCAAAACGTTTTTTAATACCTTTAAATTTTAAAAGATTTTTTCTAATTTCTTCAATATCCATAGATTCATGTGCTGCTAAAATAGCAAGAGATGCATCCAGGGCTATATGTTTACCAAATCCCCAAACTTCGAAAGTACCGAGACTCTTTAGGGTAAAACGGGTATGCGGTTCATCATCTTTAAGAATATACTCAATGTTTGTTATATCTTTACTTGGATAAAGCCACGCTGCATCTACTTCATGCACAAGTGAAGCTAAGAACGGGTCCTCGGCATTTAATACACGACATGGAGCTGACTTTATGAATGTTTTGTACGATTCATAAAATCTGTCATAGTTATAATCATAATATTCCATATGTTCGGGTTCTGCATTTATAACTATTGCACAATGAGGATTAGAATTTAAAAAACTTCCGTCACTTTCATCAGCTTCAAAGAGCATTATATTATTGTCTTTATCGTAGCGAACGTTTGAGCCAAAAGATTTTGCTTCAGCTCCGATTATTGCCGAACCACACATAATAGATGTTAAAATAGCAGTAGTTGTACTCTTACCATGTGCGCCTGCGACAGAGTATACTTTTCTATCTGAGAGTATTTGTTTTAGAGCTTCCCTGCGTGCTAATACTTCTATGCCTTTTTCTTTAGCGGCTAGTATTTCAGGATTATCGGGGCGGATGATAGCAGAATGTATAACCAAGTCTTGATCGCTTATAGCATCGCTAGAGTGAGGAACACTTACTTTTATACCAAGTGAACGTAGTTTTTTAGTGATTTTTGTATCACTAATATCGGAACCGCTGACTTCATGACCTTTAAAGCGCATATATTGAGCTAGACCAGAAATTCCAATACCACCTATACCAATAAAGTGTATTTTCATCCATTATCCTCTGTTGTTTGAGATTTATTCAGCAAGTTTTGTGCCTCTTTTGTAAATTTACTTATATAAAAAGTTCCGGCTTCCTGTGTAGCATTTACATCGGCAATATTTGATATAAAATCATCTAAAGATATGTTTTGTGCTGAAGCAATCCAATGTAATTTTAGGGCATCTGAGAACTTGGAATCATTAGTTAGACCTGAGAGTACCTCAAATAGTGCAGACGCATCTTTAGTTGAACCTGCGCTGTAGTGCTCTATAGCATATTCATACAGTGCACGAACAGTTGCAAAGTCTTGAACTTCCTGCATATCCATTTGTCTATGTGCTTCAAGTGTTTCAGTCAGTTTCTCTAAAGCAAGATCTAAAATGTTTTGGTAAAATCCGTAGAGAGATTCTTCCTCAAGATAT
>JAPHSI010000138.1 GCA_026193155.1 Sulfurimonadaceae bacterium
AAGCAGTTTTATAATAGACTGTCCTACTATTTCACCTATTGAATACTTTTTGTCAGGTATTATAACTTGTAGTGCATCTGATATGATTATGTTACCGAAAAATCAAGGTAAAACAGTTACTGATTTAGTTGTAGATGGAGATGTAGTTCGAGCAGAGCCACATCCTGCAAAGTTTGACAAACTGCATCTAACATATAGTTTTAATTCAGATGCTGACGATATAACAGCTTCGCGTTGGGTAATGGCTTCGCTAGAGACATATTGTTCAACCATAAATACTATACGTGATACTACAGAAATATCTTATACGATTATTCATAACGGTAATACTATTCGTGAAGATGAAAAGATGATATCAGGTGGAGGTTCAAACATTGACCTTGGGGATATTTCGGGTTGTCCATCATAAATAAAAAAAGTATATTATTTTAATATACTTTTTCTAACTAAAGCCCATACATTTTTGTATATGTATCCATTCTTTTTGAAACTTTTTTCAAATAATTTTTTGGCTCATCATACTTTAAATCTCTTATCAATTTTCCATAAACTTGTTTAGGTGTAAGTTTATTAATAATAGGTGCAGCCATTTGCATATTATTTCTTTTAATAAACGCATAAGCTACATTACTGCTCCCTGTATTATAAGCGGCAATAGCACAATATAATCTGCTTGTCGGGTGCTTTATTTTTCTCAAATATCTATAATAAAGTATATGAAGATACGCACTTCCCATTTGAATATTGTTTTTAGAGTTATACAAGTATTTGCTAGACACTAGTTTGTCTTTTTTGTATAAATATTTATATGTATCACGTCCTGCGGTCTGAGGAACAATTTGCATTAATCCGTAAGCAGGTATATGACTTCGTGCACGTGGATTGAAACTACTCTCAGAATGCATTATGGCAAATACTAATGCTTTAGGCAGTCCCTCTTTTTTAGCATACTTTTTAACATCATCTAAATATATTTTTGAACGCTTTATCATCGTATCATCGGGAAGTTTGATCGCAATAGAATAAACCTTTGATTCCTCTATCTTATTTGATTCAATAGCTACCATTTTTGGTATGGATACTTTATTTTTCACATATGTTTTTAAAGATTCTTTTGTTGGTTCTTTATCAAAGATTACTGTAGACAAGATTGGCTTTTTATCTACATCTGAGTCTTCAACATCAAAAGGTTTTTTTATTTTAGATAATCTTTTTTCAAGTGGATCAATCTCTTGTAATGTTTTTGTATCAACAGTAACAGCCTTAGCTAATGCTACTTGTAGATTTATATTAGCTTCATCTTCAGAAGTAGCTATAGTTTCAAGTGTTATTGTGTTTTTTTCAAAGTTTACGTCTGAACGTGTTTTTTTATCATCTGAATATGACAACCAACTATCTTTTGTTGAGAGTTTTGGCTCATCCCAAAAAACGCCTAGTTCTTTTTTATAATCTTCAAATGCTCTCATCTGAGCTTTTTGATATGCTTTAAATTGATCTTCCTGAGATTGCTTATACTTAGCAAACTCCTTCATTTCTGATTTAAAATCATTATTCTCAGATGCAAATAAAGAAATACATATTGATAAAAATAAGACCCCTTTTTTTATCATTAAAAGTTATCTTTAGGGTTTGAGTCACTAAAGTGTCCCCATTTTAATTTTGCACCGCCAAGTACGTGAAAGTGCAGGTGCTTAACCTCTTGTCCTCCATTATCACCAATGTTTGTAATTACTCTATAACCACTTTTATCTATTGCCATTTTGCTAGCTATATCTTTAATAAAATCTGTCATTCCATTCATTGTGTTTCCATCAACTTCATTAAAACTGTCCACATGTATTTTTGGTATTGCTAAAATATGTACAGGTGCCTTTGGATTTATGTCATGAAATGCTAAAAAATTATCGTTCTCAGCTACAATATTTGATGGTATTTCTTTATTAATTATTTTACAAAATAAACACATGGATTACCCTTTTAATTGAATTCCTGAAATTGTATCATATATTTGTTGATGGTATATTTATTGTGCTAGTCGGTTTATACAAGCTGTTTATAAATATTTTTTAAGTACAATCACTTTTTTAAATTCAATATACGGGTGAAACTATTGAAAGAATGGTATGATGCGATAAAAGACGCTACAACTGTTGAGCGTATAGAAGAGATTAGAATCTCTATATTTGGTAAAAAAGGGATTTTAGCAGCGGAATTTGCTAAAATGAAATCGGCACCAAATGAAGAAAAATCAAAAATAGCTAAAGAGCTAAATACTCATAAAAGCTCTCTTATGAATGAGCTTACAAATAAAAAAATTGAACTTCAAACAAAAGAGTTAGAAGAAAGTATGAAAGCTGAAGGTATTGATGTATCTTTATTTAGTACATCTAGCCAAGCAGGTGCATTACACCCAGTAATGGAAACTATGGATAGAATTGTAGAGTATTTTGTTGCTTTAAATTTTGCAGTAAAAACCGGAAATATGGTTGAAGATGACTTTAATAACTTTGAAGCTTTAAATCTTCCAAAGTACCATCCGGCTCGCGATATGCAAGATACATTTTATTTTAAAGACGAGATGCTTCTTCGTACACACACATCACCGGTACAAATTCGTACTATGATGAGTCAAAAACCACCAATAAGAATGATAGCGCCTGGAGCTGTATTTAGACGTGATTATGATCTTACTCACACACCGATGTTTCACCAAATAGAAGGACTATTGGTTGATGAAAAAGGTAAGGTCTCATTTGCAAACTTAAAGTTTATATTAGAAGATTTTTTAAAATATATGTTTGGTGATGTAGATGTAAGATTTCGCCCGTCTTTCTTCCCGTTCACAGAACCGTCCGCAGAAGTTGATATCTCATGTGTGTTTTGTGGTGGTGATGGTTGTCGTGTTTGTTCTCACACAGGATGGCTTGAAGTTTTAGGATGCGGTATAGTAGATCCTAATGTATTTGAAGCTGTAAAATATGAAGATGTAAGTGGATATGCTTTTGGTCTAGGAGTAGAGCGTTTTGCAATGCTTATACATCAAATAGGTGATTTACGTTCACTTTTTGAAGGAGATATTAAGTTGTTGGAGCAGTTTCAATGATAGTTACAAAATCTTGGTTAAATGAATGGATAGATATAAATGATGTTTCAACTGATGATTTATGTAAAACGTTTAATTCTATAGGGTTAGAAGTTGATAGAATAGTAAATTACGATATTCCAAATAAAATAATATTTGGTAAAGTAATAGAATGTGAACAACACCCGGATGCAGATAAACTTAGTGTATGTAAGGTAGATATCGGTACGAGTATTCGTCAAATCGTTTGTGGAGCTGCAAATGTTCGAGCTGGACTTGATGTAATAGTAGCTACTATTGGCTGTGTTATGCCAAGTGATATGGTTATAAAACCTGTAAAGCTTCGTGGTATTGAATCTGAGGGTATGATTTGTTCAGCAACTGAAATTGGACTTCCTGACATGGGTGAAGGCATCATGGAAATTGATAATAGTATAGGAAGTTATCAACTTGGACAAGAGGTAAATACCCATCCAATATTTAGTGATGATTTGATTGAAATAGAACTTACGGCTAATCGTGGAGACTGTTTAAGTATTAGAGGTGTAGCACGTGATTTAAGTGCTGCATATGGAAACCCGGTAAAAAAAGTAGTAGTTAAACAAAACGACGATAAACGCTTGGGAATTGGGCGTATACTAAGTCTTACACATGATAATGACTACAATGTAAATCTTAGATATAAAGCTATGGATATAAAAGATTTAGTGTTACCTTTTATAGTTAGGTTAAGACTTGCACAAATAGAAGAAAATAGAGAGTCTGACATTATGTCTTTGATGCTTTATGTTACGCACAGTAGTGGAGTAATTTTAAGAGCATATGAACATGCATTTTTTCAAGAAAATGAAGAAAAAATGGCAAAAATAGAACTTGTTAATGATGATAAAAACTTTGCTTCTATTATGACATACGATGGGAAAAAAGCTTCGACAGTAGGAATTATTCAGGAAGACGAATCAAAAGTTTGCTGTAGTGAAGGTATAGTCCTTTTAGAGGCAAGTTATATTCCACCAGATGTTATATCTAAAAAAATGTTAGATAACAAATTAGAATCTGGTCCACTTTATTACAGAACTTCAAGAGGAAGTGAGCCTGAATTAAATAAAGGTCTTGATTTTTGTATAAGCTTAGTTGAGGCAAACTCAAGTTCTACGGTATACGGTGGAACTATAGAATTATGTGATAATTATGAAGAATCTATTGTAACTGTTACAAAGTCTGAAATAGATGAAATTATCGGTGCTCAAATTGATAAAACAAGAATAACAAAACTTCTTAAAAATCTTGGTTTTAATACATCAAAATCTCAAGGTGATTCGTATGTGATATCTATTCCAAGGTATCGTCATGATATTACCAATAAACAAGATATTGTTGAAGAGATAGTTCGTATGGTCGGGATTGATAATATTAAATCAAAGCCATTTGAGCTAAAAGAAGAAAATCGTTTAGAAGATGATTACTTTTGGTATAAAAAAAGAAAAATATACAGACATAAAGCTGCGTCAGTAGGTTTTTTTGAATCGATTCACTTTGTTTTTGATGAGAAAAAAGTTTTAAATGAATATGGATTTGAAACATTAGAAGAAAAAATAGATTTAATTAATCCGATTGCCAAAACCTTAGATACTCTTAGACCGACACTTTTAACAGGGCTTTTAAAAGCAGCATCTTTAAATGCAAAAAATGGGTTCTCTTCTATAAGACTATTTGAAATTGGTTCGGTTTTTAATGTTCAAAGAGATGAAAGTGTTAAGTTGTCTATACTCTTTAGTGGAGATACAGCTAAAGACAATGTACAAAATTGCGGTAAACCACAGATAGTTGATTTTGGATTTTTTGCACAAAAATTGTCTGATATAATAGGTGAATTTGAACTAATAGAATATGAGACATCCCATAATCTTTCTCATAAATACCAGTGTGCTTCTGTGATGCAAAATTCAAAAAAAGTTGGTGAGTTATTTCGTGTGCATCCAAATGTTGAAGAAGCATATGATTTAGATGTAACATATATGTGTGAACTTGATTTTGAAAAGCTTGCTTACGGACTTAAAACTGCTACAAGTAAGTCTAAATATCAAGCTTCTCAAAAAGATTTAAGTTTGATTATGCCTAAGTCGATGTCTTATTCTGTTGTTAAAAAAGTAATTAGTGATGTAAAACCAGATGAAATAGTAGAATTTTATCCGGTAGACAGATACAGCGATGATGACTTAGGTGATAATATGAGTTTAACGATACGTTTTGCTCTACAAAGGAATGACCGTACATTAGAAGAAGAAGATATTACTTCATCAATGGAAGCTATCCTAGAAGCATTGAAAAAAGAGTTAGATATAGGTCTTAGATGAGTAAAGTAATAGTTAGTCCAGTTGAGAGTTTTTCTCTGAATATTTCTGATATAGCTCCAGATAAGTCTATATCACACAGAAGTGCCATGTTTGCAATGTTGGCAAAAGGAACGAGTAAAATATCGAATTTTCTCAGAGCAGAAGATACTATGAATACTTTAGAGATTGTAAAAAATCTCGGTGCAAAAGTTGAAGATGACGGAAACACCATTAAGATTTCATCAGACGGTATCAAAGAGCCGTTTGAGATACTTGACTGTGGAAACTCAGGAACTGGAATGAGACTTTTTTGCGGGCTTCTTAGTTCTGCAGAGGGTCATTTTGTCTTAACAGGTGATAAATACCTCCGTTCTCGTCCAATGAAACGTGTGACAAATCCTTTAAGGGAGATAGGTGCTGTTATAGACGGTAGAGAAGACTCGAATTTAGCACCGCTTAGTATTCGTGGAGCATCATTAAAAGCATTTGATTACGAGAGTAAAATAGCATCCGCACAGGTTAAATCATGTATGATTTTAGCAGCTTTAAGAGCTGATGGTGAATGTACGTATACTGAACCAGAACTCTCACGTGACCATACTGAAAAGATGTTAAAAGGGATGGGTGCAGATGTAGTAGTAGATGGACTTAAAACTACTATAAAACCTATGAATAAACCTTTAGAACCTGTATTTATATCAGTGCCTGCTGATCCTTCATCTGCATTTTTCTTTGCAGTTGCAGCTGCAATTACTCCGGATGCCGATGTTACACTAGAGGGCATTACTCTTAACCATACTCGTATTGAAGCATTTAAGGCATTAGAGCGTATGGGTGCTGATATCACTTATGATACAACGAGCGATAAGTATGAACCAATAGGAAATATCAGGGTAAAGTATGCACCTCTTAAAGCCATAACAGTAGAAGATAATATCTCATGGCTTATAGACGAACTTCCGGCTCTATCAATTGCTTTTGCATGTGCTGAGGGAGAGAGTGTCGTTAAAAATGCCGAGGAGCTTCGTGTAAAAGAGAGTGATAGAATATCAACCGTAGTTGATGGTCTTAACGCTTGTGGAATAGAAACTACAGAGTACGATGATGGATATACTGTAACAGGTGGTAAATTAAGTAGTGCAATTGTAGATAGTGACGGTGACCATAGAATTGCTATGAGTTTTATTATAGCAGGTCTAAGATGTGGTATGGAAGTAACAGATTTGGACTGTATAAATACATCTTTTCCAAACTTTTTTGATATTTTAAAAAGAATCACAAAGATAGAGATAAATTAAATTATGAAAATACAGCTTGCAGAAAATTATGGATTTTGTTTTGGAGTTAAACGTGCTATTAAAATAGCTGAAGATAATAAGAATTCTTCTACTTATGGACCTCTTATTCATAATTCAAAAGAAATTGCAAGACTTGAAGATGATTTTCATGTTGGACTTACTGATAATCATAAAGTTTTTAAAGCAGGAGATAAGGCTATTGTCCGTACACACGGTATTCAAAAGCAAGAACTTGAAGAACTTAAAAAAAATGAGGTTAATGTTGTAGATGCAACATGTCCATATGTAACTAAACCACAAGAAATAGCCCAAGAGATGAGTGAAGCAGGATATAGCGTTGTAATTTTTGGAGATGAAGCACATCCTGAAATAAAGGGTGTAAAATCATATGCAACGTATGGAGCTTTAGTCGTTACATCACCAAAAGAATTAGTAAAAATAAAACTAAAAGAAAAAATTGCACTTATCGCTCAGACAACTAGAAAAGTTGAAGATTATATGGAAGTTGCAAACTATTTAATCCCTAGATATAAAGAAGTACGGGTGTTTAATACAATATGCAATGCAACATTTGAGAACCAAGAAGCAGTATTAAATTTATCTAAAGAAGCAGATGTTATGCTTATAATCGGTGGAAAAAACTCATCAAATACAAAACAATTATTTAGAATTTCTAAAGATAATTGTAATGATTCATATCATATTGAAGATGAAAAAGATCTTGATTTTTTATGGTTTAAAGACAAAAAGCTTTGTGGAATTAGTGCAGGTGCATCTACACCTGATTGGATTATTCAAAACGTTATTGATGCTATAGAATCTAAAATAATCTAAATATTACAAAATACAACTAAAAAATTATAATTTTTATAAAAAACTAACCTTTTTTTAGATATAATCACGAAATTTTATATGTAACAGAGGATAGGTAATGGCGTTCGATAACGAATCATTTGAGGAAGAAGAAAATTTTGCAGAGATGTTTGCTGCAAGTGAAAAGAAGCAAAGTGCAAGCAACCGTATAGTTGAGGGTGAGATTGTTGAGATTCAAGCTGATGACAATAGAGCATTAGTTGGTGTTGGTGACAAATCAGAAGGTATCTTAAATCTAGATGAGATAAGAGATGAAAAAGGTGAACTTATTTTTGGTTTAGGTGATAAAATCAAAGTAATGGTTACAGGATACTATAATGAGCGTCCAAAAATCTCTTATAAAAAAGTACTAGAGCAAGAGAAAACTCTTAACTTCATTGAAGCAAACAAAGATAATTTTGAAGAGCTTATCATTGAAGGTGTTATTACTAAGAAAAACCGTGGTGGATATGTAGTTGAAGCAGATGCAGTTTCATTCTTTATGCCACGTTCTTTAGCGGCTTTTAAAGATAGTGATGATGTTGTTGGTCGTAAAATCAAAGCACAAGTTATTAAAATTGATGAAGATGAAAACTCAATTGTTGTTTCTCGTCGTAAACTTTTCAATGAAGAACGTAAACGTAAAAAAGAGATTATCGATAAACTAATGGAAGATGATGTAATCGTAGAAGGTGAAATTAAGAAAATCACTTCTTACGGTATGTTTGTTGATGTTGGTGGAGCTGATGGTCTTGTTCACTATAATGAAATATCTTACAAGGGTCCTGTTAATCCTTCAAAATTATACAAAGAGGGTGATAAAGTTACTGTTAAAGCTATTGCTTATGACAAAGATAAACGTCACCTTTCTCTTTCTATTAAAGCAGTTCAACCAGATCCATGGGCAGAAGTTGAGTCTGAATTAGATGAAGGTGATACTATTACTGTAACTGTTTCAAATATTGAAGCATACGGTGTATTTGTAGATTTAGGAAATGATATTGAAGGTTTCTTACATATTTCTGAGATTTCTTGGGATAAAAATGTTAAAAACCCGAATGATTACTTAACAGTTGGTCAAGAGATTGATGTTGAAGTAATTGAGATTAACTCTGACACTCATAAACTTAGAGTTTCTCTTAAAAAACTTCTTCCAAAACCATTTGATGAATTTGTTAAAAATCATAGAGAAGGGGATGTTGTTACAGGTACAGTTACATCTCTTACAGATTTTGGTGCTTTTGTTCGTATTGACGGTGTTGAAGGATTATTACATAATCAAGATATTTCATGGGATAAAAATGTAAAATGTAAAGATATTTTAAAATCTGGTGAAGAAGTTGAAGTTAAAATCGCTAAAATCAATGCAGATGATCAAAAAATATCTCTTAACCGTAAAACACTTTTAGAGTCTCCAATTGATACTTTTGCAAAAAGCCATAAAGTAAACACTGCTATTACAGGAACTATCCGTGATATTAAAGAGTTTGGTGTATTTGTATCACTTGAAGATGGTGTTGATGCACTTATTCGTGATGAAGACCTAGCTCCATTAAATAAAGATGAGTTAGAAGCAGGTCAAGAAATTGAAGCTGCAATCGCTGTTATTGATACAAGACGTGACCGTATCCGTTTATCTGTTAAAAAACTAGACTATATTAAAAGCCAAGAGATTTTAGATGAAATTAATGATAATCAATCTCATTCTTTAGGTGATTTAATTAAAGATCAAATAAAGTAAGATGCATACTATATTAAAATGGTTTACTCCAATCATAGGGATTGGGGTTGCTATTTTTATTATAATCTTTTTAATAAATATTAACTCTCATGAAAAAATTAGAGAGTTAAAACCACTTTCTCGAAAAAGTACAACTGCTAAACAAAAGAATGAAAAAGTTTGGCTTGAACACTTTTCTGATACTCAAAGATTAGGGTATTTTTATCCTGTTAATGAAGTATATATAAAAACTTCTTTAGATAAAAAGATACTAAGCAAAACTGTATATAGATTATCTGCATCCCTTATAGATCCGTATCAGTTATTTTGTTTAAAAGAAGAGTTGAATCAACATAAGTTGAAATATTATCTCAAGAGAGATAAAAATGGAGTATTATTGGATATATACTCCCAAGATAAACCTAAACTAAACTCTTTAGTTGAAGTTTTAAAAAACTACCAAATTCAAGCGAGTATCTCGCTATATAAAGAGGATAAATAAATGCAAAAACATACTATTGTAGTTTGTGACCATATTCATGATGCTGGTCTTAAAATGTTACAAAACGATGAAAACATAAACTATGTTTTCGCTGCTGATGTTGATAAGACTGAACTTGTAGAAAAAATTATCCCAACTGCAGATGTTGCAATCACAAGAAGTTCTACAGATGTAGATGAATTTTTTATATCGCATGCAAAAAATCTAAAAGCAGTTGTACGTGCAGGTGTTGGGGTTGATAATGTAGATATCCCAGGATGTTCAAAAGAGGGTATTATTGTTATGAATGTACCAACTGCAAATACTATTGCAGCGGTTGAACTTACAATGGCTCATATGCTTTCATGTATGAGAATGTTTCCATACTCTCATAATCACTTAAAAGAAGAGCGTATTTGGAAACGTGAAAAATGGTATGGATATGAGTTAAAAGGTAAAAAGCTTGGTGTTATCGGTTTTGGTAATATAGGTAGTCGTGTAGCTAAGCGTGCTAAAGCTTTTGAGATGGATATTGTTGCATATGATCCATATATACATCCTTCTAAAGTCACTGATTTAGATATGACATATACTAAAAATTTTGATGATATTCTCTCGTGCGATATTATCACTATTCACACACCTAAGAATCAAGAAACTATTGATATCATCAACGAAGCAGAAATTGCGAAGATGAAAGACGGTGTAGTGTTGGTTAACTGTGCTCGTGGTGGTCTTTATAATGAAGATGCACTTTATAACAATCTTAAAAGTGGGAAAGTTCGTTTTGCGGGTATAGATGTTTTTATTAAAGAACCTGCAACTGATCATCCATTACTAGAACTTGACAACGTAACTGTTTCACCGCATCTTGGTGCTAACACTTACGAGTCACAGTATAATATCGGTACACAAGCGGCTCAAAATGCTATTGAAGCTGCAAAAGGCATAGCTTATCCACATGCAATGAATTTACCTATTGATGAGACTACAATACCTCCATTTGTAAAACCATTTTTGGAAATGGGTCAAAAAATAGGTTTCTTAGAATCTCAAATGAATAAGAGTCAGATTGTATCTATAAAAGTTAGCGGATATGGTGAAATAGGTCAATATGTTGATTCTCTTTCAACTTTTGTTGCTGTTGGCGCTATGAGTCAAAACTCTAGTGATACTATCAACTATGTTAATGCCGATTTTATTGCAAAAGAGAAGGGCATAGAGATTTTAAGTGAAGACTGTGGTGATTCTTCTGTGTATAAAAACCTAATTACCATTAAACTTACAACCGCTGAGGGTACTACAACTATTAGCGGTACTATTTTTGACGATAATGTTCAACGTCTTGTTGCAATTGACGGTTTTGACATTGAAGTTGCACTTCGTGGAAATATGATTATGTTTAAAAATACAGATGTTCCTGGCGTAATTGGAAGCGTTGGTACTGTTCTTGCAAACAATAATGTAAATATTGCAGATTTTTCATTAGCTAGAAACACACAGGGTAATGCTTTAGCTGTTGTGTTAGTAGATAATGCAGTAAATGAAGCTACAATTAAAGAATTATCTAGCTTAGAAGCTTGCTTAAGTGTAAGTTACGCTTCTATATAATTAATACAAACAATATTATAATCTCTCTTTTCCAAGAAAAGAGAGATTTCTTATAATATACTTACTTTAAATATTTCAAAAAAATCAGTAATAAATTTAACAATGTAACTATTATTTTGTATGAAATTGTAGAAAAAAAAGTAGGTCATAAATTAGATTTATGACCTATAAATATTATATATCTTTTGTTTTATCCATAAGTATTGGTATAAAAATAAGAGATACTATAACAGCAGCTACCGTACCCGATATAAGGGCTACCCCAAGACCCCCGAATACAGGATCACTAGCAAGAAGAGCAGAACCTAAAATAATTGCTATAGCCGTTAACATAATAGGTTTAGACCTAGTAGCACTTGCTATTGCTATTGCTCTTCTTTTTGGTATATCTTTCTCTTGTATTAATGATTTTGCAAAATCAATCAAAAGTAAAGAATTTCTAGAACTAATTCCCATTAGTGCAATAAATCCTATTAAAGAAGTTGCAGTTAAAAAGAATGTCTCAGTAGTTACTAAATCAGCTACCCAGTGTCCTATAATAACGCCGATAATCGATAAGAAACTTCCACCTAAAACAATAGAACTAAGTACAAAAGATTTATAATACACTACTAAAAGTAGGAAAATAAGTATTAGTGCAGCTATAAATGCAGCACCTAAATCTCTAAACGTATCTAATGTGACTTTCATCTCTCCATCCCAACGAAGTAGATATTCTTCTCCGTTAGTTTTATCTTTAAGTTTTAAATCAAACATATAAGTTGTTATACCGTCAACTTTACTTACTTCATACTTATCTGAAAAATATTCAATCATCTTCTCTCTCGCATCAAGAAGTGGATATACTTGAGATACCATATCTGTCTCAGCTACAACATTAACCATTGTTTTTAAGTTCTTATGATAAATCATTGGAGCACTCTCTCCTTCTTCAATTGCAACAACTTCGGTAAGAGGTATCATCATTCCATTTTTATTCATCAGACTTAATTGGCTTAGTTTAGCTTTTAAAGCAGACAGTGTATTTGAATTCATTGTTTGACTTTCATCACTTAATGAAACAAATATTGATATCTGATTATTTAGTTCAATCGTATTCTTAACGGCTACACCCATACCCTCAAAGGCAAGATATAGTATTTGATTTACTTGTTCAACACTTAATCCACTTTTACTAACTTTATCAGAAATTGGGACTAGTTGATATTTTTTATAGCTCTCATCGGCCATAATATCTATATCTACTAAACCATCTGTTTTTTGTAGTATCTTTGCAACATCATGACTGAGTTCAATAACTTTTTGGTTATATTTACCATATACTTCAACTACTATGGATGCTAAGGTTGGTGGACCTGCAGGCATCTCTATCATTTTAATATTTGTATTTTTTACTATTGGAAGACATTTGTCTTTTAATATAGGACGAAGTCTTTGTACCATGTTAAATGATTTCTCATCCCTTGAGTGTTTGTCTGTAAGATTTACAACAACCTCTGCAAACTGTTCACCCATTTTCATCCCACTTCCTTTAACAAGACCAGCATAATCAAGAGGAGAACCTTGCCCTAAGAAAAGTTCTAAATCAGTTACATGTTTTTCTTTTTGAAAAATATTTATTACACATTCACTTACTGCTTTTGTTTGGTGAATTGAACTACCGTTTGGAGTATCAATATATACAGTAAAGGTATTAGTACTTTTTCCAGGAAGCATTTTTGCTAAAACAATTTTCGTTGGAAACATCATGATTGAGCCAACAAAAAATAGTGCTACAAGTCCAAAAACAATTAACGTTTTTTTAGGATTATCTAAAATGCCGTATACAAATTCTTCAAATTTTTTACCTTGATGTTCGTGACCCATTAATTTGCCTCCTTTTCAGTATGTTGATGTGCACCGTCTTCAGATCTATGAAGTAGTTTTCTTCCAAGATACGGTGTAAATATATATGCAATAAATAATGATGCTAATAACGCAACTGGAACGTTAAAAGGAATCGGTTTCATAAATTCACCCATCATCCCACCAACAAAAGCCATTGGTACCATTGTAAGAATAATAGCTAGTGTTGCAACGTTTGTAGGTGCACCGATCTCATCAGTTGCACTTATAAGAAGTTCGTCTATATCTCTTTGTTCACTATCATGAGCATGCATATGTCTATGGATATTCTCAATAACAATGATTGCAGCATCTACTAGAAGACCCAAGGATAATAAAAATGCAAATAATGTAATTCTGTTTATTGTTTGATCTCCCATATATGCGATAAAGAGTGTTATAGCTAAAATAGCAGGTACTGTAAAAGTTACTATTAAAGACTCTTTCCATCCTAGGAAGAATACAAGCATAACAGCAATAATAACTATGGTAATAACTAAATGATGCACTAACTCATTTACTGCATCATTTGCTCTTACTCCATAATCTCTAGTGATTGTATATGAGATTCCTAGCTTATTTAAAGTCTCTTTATGTGAATCTAAAAGTTCTTTTACGTCATCTGCAACAAACACGGCATTAGTCCCTGCCAGTTTTGAAACAGAAAGTGTAATCTGTTCATATGATTGACCATCTTTGAAAAATATTTTTGCACTTTGTTTGTTTTGTATATCTATACTGTCTGTAATTTTTGCAACATCTCTTAAATATATTGGGCTTCCCATATATTGAGCTACCATAATATTTTCAACATCTTTTATAGAATCAATTGCATTCTTAATACCGAATATTACAAGTTCATTATTTTTTGTAGGGGCATTTACACTTGGAACGCGAACTGCAATAGATTTAATACCTTGAACAATTTGACCTAAAGATAAGTGATAACCTTTTAGTTTTGCTAAATCTACTTCTACATTGTATTGTTCTTTATGTTCACCTTTTAATTCTGTTTTAGAAACACTATCTATAGCACTTATATCTTTTTTCAAGTTTTCAATAGTCTCAAGATATTGTGGATAAGAGATAGACTTGTCTTTTTGATAAAAAGCTATACCGAGTATTGGTATATCAATGTCTATATCAAAAGGTTTTACAAGCGGCTGCATAATATTTTTAGGAAGTTTATCCATATTTTGCATCACTTTATCATACAGCTTAAGATTAGATATCTCTCTATTTTGCCCTATGTGATACATAACATTTACTACTGCAACATTATCCATACTCATTGAATAAATATGCTCAATACCTTTTATTTCTCTAAGTTTTGTCTCAAGCGGTTCTACTATTATCTGCTCAATCTCTTTAGGTTTTAATCCAGGTGCCGGAACAATAATACTCCCGCCACTTATAGAAATTTGAGGGTCTTCTTCCCTTGGCATAACTTCTAAAGATATATATCCGATAGCAAGTAAAAAGATAGCTAAAACGGCAGTCAGTGGATTGTATAAAAAACCACGAGCGAGTTTACCGGCACTATCAGTTACTTTAATATTTGATAGGTCTTTTTCTTTCATTTATTGAACCTTCACATCAACTGTTGCATACATACCAGGATATACGGATTTATTATTAGTTTTAAAAGATACTTTGATTTTAAATGTATGTGTCATAGGATTTGAGTTTGGAATGATAGCACTAACCTCACCAATTGTTTTTATATCTAATGATGGGATAGTTACTTTTACTTTTGTACCGTGCTTTATATTTTTTAGATTGCTCTCCGCAATCTCAGCTGAAATTTTTAAATTTGATAAATCAGATAATATTATAGCCGGCATCCCAGGCATTGCCATCTCTCCAACTTTAATATTCTTAGCTACAACAACACCGTCATTTGGAGCTTTTATATGTAAATATCTATATTGATTTTCAACCTCTTTAAGTTGTGCTTCTGCTTGGGCTACCTGCTTTTTTGATATTGCAATCATATCTTTTAAGTTTGCTTCTGCAAGTTCAAGAGTTTCAACTTCATGTTTTGAAACCATGTCTTTTTCATAAAGACGTCTATGACGGTCTAAATTTAGTTTTACATTCGTGTATTGATTTTGATACATTTGAAGGGCAAGTTGAGCTTGACTTATTCCAAGTTTTACCTGAGTCATGGCAGAATCAATCTCTTTTGAGTCAATTTCATATAGTAGTTGACCCTTTTTAACATATTCTCCTTCACTGATATTAACTTGTGTTACAAAGCCCATAAAACGACTTGTAATCATCTTTTGATTATCAGATATTACACTACCTGAGAGTGTTAAAGTATCGGCTATTAAAGTAGCCCCCATTGCTAAAAGTATAAGTAGTTTTTTCATTATTTATCTCCATTCGCTAGTTTTATAAGTGCAAAAATACGCTCGTTTCTTTTGTTTTGCGCCATTTGCAGTTCAAGTATTTTTTCTATTTGTTGTGATTGTTTAATAATTACATCGCTCATTGAGGAAAGCTTTTCTCTATAACGACCTTCATAATTTTTATAAATCTCATTTGCTAATTTCAGTTCTTTTTCTAAAAAGATAATTTCAGAATCTTGAGTTTCTATCTCTGTTCTAAGTTTTGCAATTTGCAGTTTTATGCCGTGACGAGCAAGTTGAACTTGAGACTCTGTTTTTAATTTTTCAATTTTTGCTTCTTCAATTTTCGAAGAGTTTACACCACCGTTAAATATATTCCAACTTAGACGAGCACCAACTGTATAAGCTTTATGGTCACTAGCTTCACCTAAAAAACTGTCATCTGCCGTAGATATCTCCGCAAAAGCACCTATCATCGGATAATAACTTGACTGCTGTGCATCTACCATAGATGCTCTAATATCTAAACCGGTAGTCGCTCTTTGTATATCTAAATTGTTTTTCAATATAGATTCATCACTGATTGTCGGCATATCCATACTACTTTTTGGAATCTCAATTGCTTTAACATTTTGATTTAATAAAAAACCTATAAAATGATATAGAAGTTTTTCATTATAGTTCATTTGGGAAATTAAACGTTCTACATTCCCTTTTTTTGCTTGAACTTCAAGTAGGTCACTTTTTTTTGCATAACCTGCTTTTATCATTTGATTAGTCATATTTTCTAGTTTATCAATATTTTTAATTATAATTTTTAGATTTTCAATAGAATTTTCTAATAGAGCCATATCATAATAACTCTTTGTTAATTGGTAGATTTTTTCATTTACAATTTTATCTTTATCTAAAGTTTTCATTTTTGCCATAGATTCCATTATATCCGTATATGAACTTATTTGAAAACCTGTAAATATAGGTAATTCATATTTGACTTTAGATTGGAATAATGTTCTAGAATCAGGGTAGTTTAAATCATTTGGTGATATTGTTAATGGATTTGAACATGAAGCTGGTGGTGTTGCACTCATACAAGGTAAAAATTCTGAAAATCCAAAATCTCCAAAGGTCGCTTCACGCGACTCAAGTTTAAAACCAAACACATTTCCCGCACTATCAGAGTTAGCTACATCTTGAATAAAATCTAATTTACCCCAGTTATTGCCGCGCACACTACCAATTTTTTCTTTTGCTGCTTTTACATCTAAGCTCGCAGCTTTTATCTCAAGGTTTTGAGAATTTAATATTTTTAATGCATTATCGAGTGAAATCGGTTCATCAGCATTAAGTAGAAATACACTAAAAAGTGTAAAAACTATTTTTCGCATATATACGTCTCCTAATTATTTCATTTTTTTATATTTTATTTATATTAAAATTAAGTAGAGATTATACCACAATTAACTTTTATTTATATCAAAAATAAAACAAATTTTTATTATTTGAAAAGCTAATATAAGAAAATAAAATAATAAAATCTTAAGAATATATCACTAGAATTTGATTTTTACTTGAAAAAGGGGTGTTAGATGGCTTATTCGTGTCCTATTACATTTGAAAAAGTTGATTCTGGAGTATCTAGAATTTCTTCATTTATAGTGAGTATTTTTGTAACTTATTATATTTATAGTTTTAATATATATGTTTTATACTTTTTATTTTTAGATTTTTATATGCGTATATTTTGTCAGAAATACTTTTCAATAATATATATTAGTTCCAAGGTAATAAAAAGAATTTTCTATTTAAAAGATAAATTAAGTGATGGTGGTGCAAAAAAACTAGCAGGTTTATTTGGTATATTTTTTGTTGCATTACTTATAATGTTAAAGCATATGGATTATAGAGAATTTTCTTTAATTATTGGAGTAGTCTTTATTATATGCTCATCACTAGATGCTTTTTTAGATTATTGTGTCGGATGCAAGGTATACTTTGTAATAAAAAAGATATATCCGAATTTTATGAGTTAAATGGTAAAATGCTATTATCAAAATTAAAGAAAGTAAACCTTCATGTTAATTGGGTTTACATTATAAAGGTCAAATAATAGAGATGCAAATGGTTGTTGATTCCTTTCGTGCAAAAGGAAAATTGTTTAAAAAAATGCAAGAGATAGGTCCTAAAGAACTGGGAATAAGAAATAAAATAAAAATGTATAAAGCTACTGATACAAGTGGTTATTTTTGGGCCATTTTTGCAGTAAGTCAAAAATCTAGATTACTGATGAAAGATGTACATAAATTTGAAGAAATTTATGAAAAACTGACAATCTTATGTGAACATAATTTTAAACACAAGTTTATATTTATAGATGCCCCTCTGTGTTCAAAGGCAAAAGATGCTTTTAAGCAAAAAGGCTGGAAGTTAAGTTAATGCTTTTATGTGACATAGGTAATACATCTTTTCATTTTTTAGATGAGAACGAAGACTATAAAGAGGATGTAAAAACTTTTGATCCAACTTCAGTAAAAAAAGATGTATATTATATATGTGTAGAACCAAATATAAGAAAAACACTTAAAGAACTTGTAAATTGGATAGATATATCAGAAAAAATAGATATGAGCAAGTATTACAATACTATGGGGATAGATAGAATTGTGGCTTGTGAAGCGGTGCAAAATGCAGTAGTAGTAGATGCAGGTAGTGCGATAACTGTAGATGTCGTTAAAAACTCTATTTTTCAAGGTGGATTTATATATCCCGGAAGCAGGGCAATGAACTTGACTTATAAAAATATTTCTTCTGCACTTGATTATAAATTTAATTATGATTTAGATACTACAAAACTTCCAAAAAATTCACAAGATGCCCTTAGCTACGGATATTTGAAACTTTTATATTCAGAGGTTGTCTCTTACAAATTGCCGATAATATTAACGGGTGGAGATGCATTTTTATTTAAGAATATATTTAAAGAGGCTGAGATAAATGAGAGACTTATATTTGAGGGTATGAAAAAGCTTATAGAAACTACAGCTTAATTTAGATAAAATCCCGTAAATATTTTATATAAGGTTATATATATGCTTACAGTTGCACTTCCAAAAGGTCGTATTGCTAAAGAGACTCTGGAAATTTTTGGAAAGATTTTTGGTGATGAATTTGTTTTTGATGATAGAAAACTAATACTTGACACACCAAAATTTCGTTTTTTATTAGTTAGAAACCAAGATGTAGCGACATATGTATACCATCAAGCGGCAGATATCGGTGTAGTTGGACTAGATACACTTGAAGAGCAGGGACTTGATGTTATTCGTCTTTTAGACTTGCAAAAGGGTGTTTGTAAAGTAAGTATTGGGATGAAAAAGGGTGAAAAGCTAGACCTTAACAAACCTGACTTAAAAGTAGCGTCTAAGATGGTAAATATCACTAAACGTTATTTTGAAGAACGTGCCGTAAGCGTTGAGATTATTAAACTATACGGCTCAATTGAACTTGCTCCACTTATCGGTTTAGCTGATATGATAGTTGATATTGTTGAGACCGGAACTACAATGAAGCAAAATGGATTAGAAGTAGTAGAAGATATTATGACAAGTTCAACTTACTTGATTGCAAACAAAAACTCTTATGTATCTAAAAAAGATGAAGTTTTAGATATTTATGAAAAGATAGAGAAAGTTATTAAATCATAAATGACTAATTTAGATTTATATGCAAAAGCTGAGCATCTACTAGGTATAGAAGAGGCAAGTGAAGCGCTTTATGATGTTTACCGTGGTGAACTTGATGATTATGAAGTAAAAACATTACTTGATGTCGGATGCGGACGTGGTAACTTTATGGAGCGTCTTATTAGTGATGGCATTACATGTAAGGGTATAGATTTAAGTCAATATATGGTTGATGCATGTAAAGAAAAAGGTCTAGATGCAGAGTGTATAGATATAAAAGATGAAACAGGCACTTATGATGCAATCGTTAGTATTTTTGACGTTTTAAACTTTATGGATAAAGACTCACTTATTAGTTTTATGGATTCGGTAGCTTCAAGATTAAATAAAAATGGAGTATTTATCGCCGATATAAATACACTTTCCGGTTTTGCAGACGTTGCTGAGGGAAGTATGAGTAATGATACTGGAGATGAGTTTTTAAGTGTAGACGCTGTATTTGAAAATTACGAACTTCATACTAGAATAACTTTATTTATCAAAGAAAATGAAGAAAAAAATAACGATAAAAGCTTCATAAAATATCAAGATACTATTATCCAGTATTTTCACAAATTAAACTTCTTTAAAAAATTAAATGGATTAAAACTTATAGATAAACAAACCTTTTCTCTATACGCTGAGAAAGATAAAACATTACTTATATTTAAAAAACAGTAAACACTAAAGTATCCTTGGTTTACTTTAGTAAACTAAGGATACTTAAAGAAAAACTAGCTATAGTTTTATTATGATTAGATTTAACGATAAAGATTATAACTCCTCTGCAGAAATTTTTTTTGATATTTTTGATGATAGATTAAAGCTTATAATAATCTGGTATTTAAAAAATGAAAAATTAAGATTTAAAGAACTTTTTGAATATTTACAACCAATTACTAAAAAAACATTAACTATAAAGTTAAAAGAACTTGAGAGTTTAAATCTTATAAACAGAGAAGTTTTTGCAGAAGTTCCACCGAGAGTTGAATACTCCCTAAGTGAGTATGGAGAAGATTTAAAACCTATAATTGATGAGATATTAGTATGGTCTCAAAAATATGTTGGTAAATTCGGTACTAAAATTTAAAAGGAAAAAAATGTTTAATATTTTAAGTATTTATCCAAAAAAAGAAAATAGTCATTTTGACTTTGATTATTATTTAAATAAACATATGCCAAGATCAATAAAGTTATTATCTAATGCAAAAGGTTTTGTAAAAGTCTCTGTTGAAAAAGGTGTAGATATTAAAGAACATAATATACACTCTTCATACACGGCAATGTGTCACTATTATTTTGAGACTATTGATGATTTTTTAAATGCATTTATGCCTTACGCCAAAGAATTACAGGGTGATATAAAAAATTATACGGATATAGAACCCATAATTCAGATAAATGAGGTCAAAATATAAACTTTTTATTTACAGCTTTTACATATACCGCTGAAAATAACTTGGGTATCTTTTAAAATAAACCCATTTTTGTTATCCAAATTGTCAGTTATATTCTCAAAATCAAAGTCTATATCCACAACCTCGTTACACTTTTCACAATGCATATGTGCATGATCTTCTTTTGTAATTTCATATAAGGTCTTAGAATTTTTCACACCGACTTCAGTCAGAAGTTTATTTTCAAGCATAAGATGCATGTTTTTATAAAGAGTGGCAAGAGATATACTTGGAAATGATTTTTTTATCTTTTCATATAGCTCTTCAATATTTATATGACCTCTCATCTCCATGATTGATAAAATACCGATTCTTTGTTTTGTTGCTTTTAGATTATGTTCTCTAAGCATTACTTCAAAATTATTCATAAGAGAATTTTATCATTATTTTTATGTGATAATTGAAAATTTTTAAATTGTTTCACAATCATAATATTCGTTTAAGATAAGATACTCTACACTTCTTGTTAATTAAGGAGAATGAATGTTAAAATTACTAATAATTGCATTATTAAGTGTCTCACTATGGGCTGATTCTAAAAAGTATACAGGTTGTGAACTTGCACAGTACGGTGATGTAAAAGTTCAGTTTGGAAAAAAAGCTGAGTTTGTAAAAGCTGAGTTTGAAGCTATTGCAAAAAGCGGTAGTAATTTTAGAAGTATTTTAGTGGGTTCTAAAATAAGTTTTTTAAACAATAAGATTATAAAAATTACGGATATTAAAGCTAATAAAAGATTAAAAGGTAAACCAAGAACAGGTATGTTAAATATAAGTTTAGATTCTAAAAATATAGATATGAACTATTGGTACAATAATGGACATTTTATTGCTTACAGTTCAAAAGGTCAAGAACCTCTTACTTTTTACTTTGATATAAAAGCTATTCTTTGTTACACAAACTAAGAGCACTTTTAACTGCGTTTATATAGCTTATGTTTTTTGCTTTATTCTTATAGGCTATATCAAAAGCAGTACCATGGTCTACCGAAGTCCTGACTATCGGTAGGTTTAATGATATATTTACACTCTCATCAAAATAAAGAGCCTTTAATGGTATAAGACCTTGGTCATGATACATTGCGACATAATATTTATAGTTTTTTCTTGCATCGGGAGTAAATGCTACATCTGGAACTAAACATCCTTCGTAGCGTTCATATCCGATTTTGTCATTAACTGATTTTATGGCTGCTTCTATTTCACGTTCTTCATTCCCTAGTACACCGTTATCACCAGCATGTGGATTTAAACCAAGTACGGCTATTTTTGCTTTTTCTAAAGAGTTGTCTAAGTCCGAAAGGAAACTTTCTAATTTATCTTGTTTTATATTTTTTGATACATCTTTTAAAGGGATATGTTCTGTATAGAGTGCTACAAACATCTCTTGGCAGCCAAGCATCATAATGGCTTCTTGTTTAAAGTATTTTCTGAGCAGGTCGGTATGACCTTTATAGTCTAAGCCTGCCAAGCTCCAAGCTTCTTTGTGTATAGGCATTGTGACTAGCGCATCTGAATCTTGTTTTTCACAAAGCTCAATTGCCTTTATAAAACTTTCATATGAAAACTTTCCACTCTTAGCATCTATGAGAGATGGTCTTATCTCAAAGTCTGCATCCATCTCAATAGTTCTAAAATCTTTTGGAATATCTACATCTAAAAGCTTTGCGGCAGATGCAAGTAGTTTATCATTTATACAGTAGATAGGTTCACATATTTTTGAAATCTCTTCGTGAGATTTTAGTGCAATCTCTATACCTACACCGTTTAAGTCACCTAAGCTTACTGCAATTTTTTTCATTATCTTGTTGTTAGTCTTTTCATCTCTTTAATAGCATCTGAAAGTCCGGTAAAAACACTTCTTGCAATAATACTTTGACCTATATTTAACTCGGTAATTTCATCTATATCCATCATATGATGTACATTTGCATAATTAAGACCATGTCCTGCGGCTACTTCAAGTCCAAGCTTTTTTGCATAGAGGGAAGCCTCTTTAATTTTATCAAGCTCATCTTCTAACATAGTCTCTAACTTATAACGAGGTACTTCTAACTCTTTAATACTATGGTTAGAATGACTGAGATTACCGTAGAGCATTGCAAAAATATTTGCAAATGCACCTGTATGCAGTTCAACCATTTCTGCACCGAGTTCTTTTGATTTTTGCATAGCTTCATTTGTCGGGTCTACAAAAAGTGATACTGGTATTAGTGAATCATGAAGTTGTTCTATGGCATAACAGATTTTACTTGAGTAGTTAAAAACATCAAGTCCACCCTCTGTTGTAACTTCCTCACGTTTTTCAGGAACAAGTGTAGCACGATGTGGCTTCATATCACAAACTATATTTAAAATATTTGTATCTATTGCACACTCTAAATTAACCGGTAGTTTAGAATGAGTCATAATGTTTTTAACATCTACATCTTGTATGTGGCGTCTATCTTCTCTAAGATGTATAGTAATTTGGTCGGCACCACTTTCACATGCTACAAACAATGCTTGAAGTATATCTGGGTCATTTACACGTCTTGCTTCTCTTAAAACGGCTACATGGTCTATGTTTACACCTAAGTTTACCTTAGTCATTTAAAATCCTATCTACAAATTTTTTATATTCTTCTTCAAGTTCACTATGTCCAATAATATCTCCAAAATGTACTTCAACAATTTTTTTATCTTTAAATGGAGCTTTTCTTAAGACATTTTCTAGTGAGTCATTTATATAAACAGGAACAATTCCAAGTTTATTAGACTTAGCTATTTTTTGTGCACCGGATTGGAATTTTAAAATATTATTAGTTTTATTTCTTTCACCTTCTGGAAAAATATATATATTGATATCATTATCTTTATGTAAAGAGTATTTGATTTTTTTAAAAAAGCTAATTAATCCTTTTTTATTTTCAATATCGACACTAATATTTCCACTATATTTGAAGAATTCACCGTAAAAAGCATTAAAAAGCTCCTCTTTTGCTATCCAAAGTCCAGATTTATTATGTTTAGAAAATATACTTTCCATAACAATTATATCTAATAGTGAACGATGATTTATCGTATAGAGTTTATGGTTTTCTCTTGGTATATCACCATACGTATGAATTTCAATATTTAAATAGTTTAAAATACTATTCGCATATGCTTGCCGATCATTTGAAAGTTGCTTAAATGCTTGTTTATGTGTTATAAAAGGATGTCTATATGTTTTTTTGAATATTTTTATATATTTGTATCCAAGTTTGACCATATAGGGATATTTAATAAGTTTTTTAATCATTTATTTTAAACTTTTCTATACCCTTAAGCATATATAATTATTTGGACCTGTGTAAAGGATGTTGATAATCATTACGTTCACATGC
>JAPHSI010000259.1 GCA_026193155.1 Sulfurimonadaceae bacterium
ATCAAGAAGATACAAAATCACTTTTAAAATTAAAAAAAGAACAACAACATCTTCAAAAACTACAAGAAGAAATAGAACATGATCTTGTTTTTACAATAGCAAAAAGTGTTTCATTAAGTGTGATACTTGATGAAAATGAAGCTAGTGATGAAATGGCACTTGTAGAGATAGAAGTATTAAAAGCTATGCTTAAAAAAACTAAAGAAAAAGCAGAAAAACTTAATAAACAATTTTTTGAAAATGCAAAAGTTATAGCTGTCAAAAAAGAACATGCAGACAGACTTGAAAACGAAATAGGTAAAATCGATAGAAAGCAAAAACATCTTTTAGAAACGCAGAATAAAAATAAAAAATCTTTAATAGCATTGCAAAACTCGGAAAAAGACTATAAAAAAGAGTTGAAATCGTTACTTAAAAAGCAAGATACTCTTAAACAAACACTCTCAGAACTTAAAATTGTTAAACTTGACGCCATTAAAAAAGCAAAAGAAGACGAGAGAAGACGTAGGGCTTTTGCTGCTAAAAAAGATGAAAAAAATCTTCCAAAAGTAAAAAAACCAGGTAGCTCTTATCAAAAAGTTAAAACTAAAAAATATAGGGGTCCGAAAACTATTACCCCTATATACCCTTATAAAATAACAAAAAAATACGGTACATACACAGACCCGATTTACGGTATTAAAATATTTAATGAATCTATCTCTATGGAACCAAAGAGTAAAAATACTAAAGTTAAGACAGTATTTAACGGTAAGGTCATATATGCAGATAAAACGGCGGTTTTAGATAATATAGTTATTGTTGAACATAGTAATGGATTACATACCATATATGCTAATTTATCTCAGATATCACCTAATATAAAAAAGGGTAAAAAGATTAAAAAAGGTTACACTATTGGGCGTGTAAACGATGAACTTATTTTTGAAGTTACTCAAAAATCGTATCATATTAATCCAGTCAGATTATTCAAGTAATAGATAAAACAAAGCTTAATATTCTTTTGCTATAATTTCATAAAAATTATAAGAAGTACATAAGGTTGTTTTATTCCTTATGCAAAGAGAGATTTATGAACTTTATTCAAACTCGTGGAGTTGATCCTAAATATCCTGCAACAGTAACTTTTTCAGAAGCTATTCTCAGTCCAATTGCATCTTATGGTGGTCTTTATGTACCTGAGAATTTACCTGAGCTTGGCTTAGAGTTTTTAAATAAACATTTAGGCTCATCATATAAAGATTTAGCGTTTGATTTATTAAAAAAATTTGAAATAGATATAGATTCAAATGTTATACTTGAAGCATTAGACTTATATGATAATTTTGACGATAAAAATAATCCCGTACCAATAGTAAAAGTAAAAGATAATCTATATGTTAGTGAACTTTATCATGGTCCAACACGTGCATTTAAAGATATGGCACTTCAACCTTTTGGAAGAATATTATCCTCTGTTGCTCAAAAAAAAGATGAAAATTATCTAATACTTGCTGCTACAAGTGGAGATACAGGTCCTGCAGCACTAGAGACTTTTAAAAATCAAAAAAATATACAGATGGTATGTATATATCCTGCAAACGGAACTAGTGACGTTCAACGTCTTCAAATGGTTACAGAAGATGCAAAAAACTTAAAAGTTATAGGTATTAACGGAAACTTCGATGATGCACAAGCTGCATTAAAATCTCTTTTAGCATCTGAGAGTTTTAACGATACTTTAAAAGATAAAAATATATCATTATCGGCAGCAAACTCTGTAAATTTCGGTCGTATAATTTTTCAAATTATTTATCATTTTCATAGTTATTTGGAACTAGTTCGCAATAATGCTATCGAGATGGGTGAAAAAATTTATATAAATGTCCCAAGTGGAAACTTTGGAAATATTTTGGGTGCTTTTTATGCAAAAGAGATGGGGCTTCCGGTTGAAAAACTAGTCGTATCTTCAAATAAAAATAATATACTTACCCGTCTTATTAATACAGGTATTTATGATATTAAAGATGATGAACTTATACTGACAACTTCTCCTGCTATGGATATTTTAAAATCATCAAATGTTGAGAGAGTTTTATTTAGTCTTTACGGTGCAGATAGGACTAAAGAGTTGATGAGTGATTTGGACAATAACTCTAAGTATGAACTTACAAAAGACGAGTTGGAAAAACTTCAAGAGATTTTTATAGCGGATTTCTGTGATGATGAAGAAGGCAAACATTATATCAAGTCTATGTTTGACGAAGGATATTTGATGGATCCGCATACTGCTACGTGTCTTAAAGCATATGAGACTATATGTGATCCAAAAATTAAATCTATTATCTACTCAACAGCCGAGTGGACTAAGTTCTCACCTGTAATTGCAAATGCTCTTACAGGTGAAATAGATACTCGCGACTTAGATGCATTAGCTTCAATATCAAGAGAAGCAAAAGTTGAGATTCCACAAATGATAAAAGAGCTATTTACAAAAGAAGTAACTCAAAAAACAGTTATAGAAAAAACAGATATAGAAAAAAGTATACTAAACTTTTTATAATTAAATCAATTGTTTAAAAGTTCAGGTTCTGCTTTCCCATAGTAGAAACCTTGAGCATAATCAACCCCTAAAGATTCTACTTTATCATTTATCTCTTTTGAGCTTACGAACTCAGCTATAGTTTTCATATTTGATCTTTGTGCAAAATTAACTATTGATTTTACAACTTCTGCTGTTCTCTCATCCTCTAAAATATGTTTAATGATAGAACCGTCAATTTTTATATAGTCTGCTTGGAGTGATATTAGGTAATCATAGTTTGAGTAGCCGCTTCCAAAGTCATCTATAGCTATTTTGGCACCTTTTTCTTTAAATTTAGTTATAGTTTTAGATATAAAATCACTGTCTTCTATCTCTTCAGATTCTACAATTTCTAAAACCAATTTATTAAATACATTATTCATAATTGAATAATCATATATAAAGTTCATTAAATCCTCATTCATTAAATCTTCAATACTTAAATTTATAGAGAACTCAGCTTCACAAAGTGTAAACTTATCTATTGATTTTTCAACCATCTTGTATGTTAGCTCAGGATATAGTTTTGTTTTTTTAGCTACATCTAAATACTCCCCGGGAAATACAACTTTATCATCTTCTAAAAGTCTCATAAGACATTCATATTTTTCAATTTTTTTAGTATGATAGTTATATATAGGTTGAAAATAAGGCTTTATTTTGTCATCTGAGAGTGCTTTATAAAGTTTTTTAACCCACAATATATTTTGTTTATATTCTTCTATATTGTTCATTGAGTCATCATATGCTTTAACCCGTATCTTTTTTTGTTTTGCCTCATTTAGTGCAATATCCGCATATGTAAATATATTTTCGTTATCACTTGCTATTCCACAAGTGTAAGTTAGTATTATATTTATATCATTTACACGATAAGGTTTTTTACCAATTGTATCTATAAAATTAGTAATATCATCGATTACGCTTTGTTCATTGTTTTTGTTTGTATAGATTGCAAAAACATCAGCTTGGACTCTATATATAGTATACACATCATCATTTAAAAAGTTAAAGATTCTATCTCCCAACTCTTTAATTATCATATCACCTATTTCATGACCTTGAGTATCATTTATCTCTTTAAATCTATCTATATTTATTAAACACAAGACGCCATTTTTATGTTTAGAGATTAACTTAATTAAGCTTACTCTATTTCCAAGACCCGTAAGAGAATCTGTACTAGAAATACTTTTTAATTTTATTCTATTTTCAATAAGTTCGCTTACTTCTGTAGCAGCTGATATATACTCTATAATATTTCCATCAGAGTCTTTAATAGGTAAAATTGTTGTACTATTAAAATAACTATTACCAGTCTTACTTTTATTTTTAATAACACCTTTCCAAGCTTTTCCGCTTTGAATTTTTTTCCAAAGTAATCTAAATTGGCTTTTTGGAGATTCAGGATGTCTGACAATATTATGATTTTTACCTATAACTTCATCTTTTGAATATCCGCTGACCTTAGAAAAACTATTATTTATATATGTTATAAATCCGTTTGTATCAGTTTTAGACACAACGGCACTTTTATCGAGAATCAATTTATATTGTTTTAACATATTCATTTGCTCTTTGCGAGATAATTCCATTTTGGCTATTTTTTTTGATACAAAAAAAGCAGATAAAATACTTAAAATAATTAAAATACCTATCAATATAAGGTTCTCTTTTAAATTTTCATATAAAGAATCTTTAATAAGTTTTTTTTCACTCTTAAGCATCTCTCTGAGTTCTGTTAAATAAAAGCCTGACCCTATAACCATGTTCCAGTCTTCTATTAAATGAACATAAGATGTCTTTTCATCTTCAACATTTATATTTTCAGGTCTGTTCCAAATATAACTAATATAACCATGACCGGTTTCTTTTAGCAATTTATTGATATTTTGAAAAAGATATTGACCATCAATCGTCATAAAATCATTCATATTGCGACCGATAAGTTCCTTGTTTGGATGTAATAACATAGTGGAATTTAAATCTAGAACCCAAAAATACCCATAATTTCCATCTCCGAAACGATCTTTATCCAACTCGCTAAAAAGAATTTTTTGAATCTTTTCTTTTAACCTATTATCAGATATTTTTTCATTTTGTGAAAGTATTTTCTTTAAATTGTATATTCTGTTAACAACCCTTAGAACTTCATTTTTAACAAGTTTTTTATTTTTTTCAATATATTGTTTTTCTTGTTGTTTAACTTTGTCTTTATAATAATTGTCAGTATTTTTTATGGAGAAAAAACCTATAACTATACTAAATGCTAAAGCTGTAATGACAATGTTTAAGAAGCTTATTTTTGATAGTGGTAGTTGTGGTAATTGAAAGTTCATAAACTCCCCTTTTAAAGCTCTTTTAAGTAATTGTATAACTTTAACTATTAAAAACAGTATAAATTTTTTTAATAAAATTAAATTATTTTATTTTAGTAACTAACACTCCGCCAAAAACAATCAATCCAATCCCACATAATGTTAAAAAGTCTGGAAAAGCATCTCCTAGTAAATATCCGAATCCTATTGCAAAAGGGATGTTTGTATAGCTCACTACACCTATAATACTTGCTTTTGAAGTGGAATATGCCTTTGTTAGCAACCATTGAGACAAAGTAGATATAAATGCCATAAAACCGATGAGTAACCATACATTTAAATTGTTAGGAAGAATAAACTCTGGAAATAAAAACTTTAAAGAGGCAGGTGCATTTATATAGGGGGATATACTAAATAATAAAGCTGGAAAAATACTGCCTATAACTACGAAAGAGAGTACTATAACCCTTGAATCATACATATCTTTTATTCTTTTGATGGTAGCATATGCTGCTGCTGCAAAAAAACCGCCAAGAACACCAAGTAAGTGTTCATAAGATATGCTCATACCAAAAGGTTTGGTGATAAAAATAATTCCACAAAAACCTATTAAAAGTGCAAAAATAGAGCGTTTAGATAGATGTTCATGCAAAAGGTAGTAAGCCAATAAGGATACAAATAAAGGGGAGGTTTTATTGAGTGTAATAGCCTCGCCAAGGGGAATAGTTGTTATAGTATAAAAAAATAAAATCATTGCTACAAAACCTAAAAAGCCACGCAAAAATAACATATGTATTTTTCCGCCGCCAAGTTTGGGAGGTTTTATGCGAAGAGTCCATAGAATAAGTACAACACCAATCATATTTCTAAAAAACACAATCTCTAATGCACTTAAATCATCTGAAAGTATTTTGGTTATAGCTCCATTTAGTGCAGAAATAAGTGCACTAAGTAGCATAAAAAGGATGCCTCGGTCTATATTATTTAAAAATGACTTTTTTAAAATTATGATAACTCAATAGCTTTTTTATATGCTTTATCTATTGCATCTATACAAGCACTTCTTACATTGCCGTCTTCTAGCGCACCGTAGCCTGCAGCTGTCGTTCCACCCGGGCTCATAACACCGTCTTTTAAAAGAGCAGGGTGTATATCTTGTATTAGTTTTCCAAAACCACCAAATAAGCCGCGCATAATAGCCATCGCATCATCACGTTTTAAGCCTTGTTTTACGGCTCCATCAGCCAAAGCTTCGGCTATAAGTGCCAAGTAAGCAGGTCCGCTTCCGGCAAGACCGGTTGCGATATTTAATTCTTTTTCACTTGCTAACCATCTTGTTGGTCCTATAGCACCTAAAAGTTCTTCGGCTTCCTCTTTATAAAGCTCATCACCTGTTAAAGTAGTCATAGACTCACCAACACTAGCAGCTAAATTTGGCATACATCTAACAACACCTTCTGGTTTTAGATTATCACGAAGTTTTTTTACAGTGGTCCCTGCTAAAACTGAAAAAACAACTCTAGCCGTGCCTTTTATTCTTTCGGCTACACTCTCAACATTTGCAGGTTTTACACAAAATATTATAGTTTTATTGGACATATCAAAACCATCCATAGTATGTTTGTCAATCTTAATTCCAAGAGCCTCTTCAAATTTGTTAAGTTTATCAGCGTTTCTTCCTACTACTTCTATTTTATACTGATTTTTTAAGCCCTGAGCAATACTAAGAGCCATATTCCCATTACCTATAAATGTTACAAGTCTATCCATAATAATCCTTTTGCTTAAATGATTTTTAACCAATATCTAGGTACAATCTTTAAGCTTTTATATAAGTAAAAGTATAACCTAATTCAGGAATATTTTAAAATGAAAAGAATAGTGATTAAAGTTGGTAGTGCTGTTTTAACTCAAAATAATGAGATAGCAAAAGAAAGAATGTTAAATTTAGTAAATTTAATTGCTAAGCTTAGAAAAAAATATGAAGTAGTACTTATTTCGTCCGGAGCAGTTGCTGCTGGTTACTCAGCTTTAAAGCTTGATAAGTCAAAACAGATTGGCAAAAAAGCAATAGCTGCGGCAGGTCAACCTATACTTATGTCGAGTTACAAAAAAAAGTTTGATATATTTGGTATTGATACTGCACAAATATTATTAACAGAAGATGATTTTGATTCAAGAAAAAGAACAAAGATTTTTCAAGAAGTTATAAATGCACACTTAGAGAATAACATAGTCCCTATTGTAAATGAGAATGATATATCTTCTACTCCTGAGCAACTTTTTGGAGATAACGACCAATTGTCGGCTAACGTTGCATATGCAGTAAATGCAGATTTATTGATTGTTCTTAGTGATATTGACGGTTATTTTGATAAAAACCCCACAGAGCATAAAGATGCAAAACTTTATAAAGTTCTAACGGAATTACCGGAAGGAGCTTTAAATGATGAAGCTACACCAAATAATCCCTTTGCTACTGGTGGGATTGTTACAAAACTTAAAGCAGCAGATTTTCTAATGAAACGCGGTAAAAAAATGCTTTTAACAAATGGATTTGATTTAAGTGCCGCTGAATCATTCTTAATAGATAAAAAACATACTTTGGGAACTTTATTCGCACCAAAGAAAAAAGAGGAGAATTAAAAATGGAAAACTTTTTAGCAAAAGCAAAAGCATCTAGTAGAGTCTTAAACTCTTTAAGCGGAAGTGAAAAAAATAGAATATTAAAAGAGATGGCAGAGGCATTAAGAAGTAATACTATGAATCTAATTGAAGCAAATGCCCTTGATATGGCTGATGGAAAGAAAAATAACCTATCATCTGCTTTGATGGATAGACTTCTTTTAGATGAGGCACGTATTGAGGGGATGGCAGTTGCTATTGAGGAGATTGCTGCCCTTAAAGATCCGGTAGGACGTATACTTGATGGTTGGGTAACTGAGGATGGATTAAATATGCAAAAAGTATCTATCCCTATAGGAGTTATAGGTATTATATACGAATCTCGTCCAAATGTGACAAGTGATACTGCTGCTCTGTGTTTTAAGAGTTCAAATGTATGTATATTAAAAGGCGGTAAAGAGGCATTAAATTCAAACAAAGCTATCGCTGATGTCCTTCAAGCTGTTTTAGAGAAAAACAAGTTACCAAAAGAGATGATATCTTTAATTCCGGATGCATCTCGTGAGGGTGTTGATAAACTGATTAAAATGGATAAGTATGTTGACTTGATTATTCCTCGTGGTGGGGAAGGGCTTATTAAACATGTAAGTGCAAATGCTACTGTAAGTGTTGTTAAACATGATAAAGGACAATGCCATACATATATAGATAAAGACGCCAAACTTGATAATGCTATTGCGATTGCAATAAATGCAAAGTGTCAACGTCCTGGGGTATGTAATGCTATGGAAACATTACTCGTAGATGAAGCTATAGCCAAAGATGCACTTCCAAAAATTAAAACTGCTTTTGATGAGTACCATACCGAGCTAAAAGGGTGTGAAAATACTCAAAAGATAATTGATGTAGAAAATGCTACAGATGAAGACTTTGATACAGAATATTTAGCAAATATCTTAAATATAAAAGTAGTTGATGGAGTAGAAGGTGCAATAGACCATATAGTACGTTTTACATCTGGTCACTCTGAAGCTATCATAACTGAAAATATTACATCTGCAGAGCTGTTTTTAAACTCTATAGATGCAGCGGCCCTTTATGTAAATGCATCTACAAGATTTACTGATGGTGGTGCGTTTGGATTCGGTGCTGAAGTCGGTATTAGTACAAACAAACTTCATGCTCGTGGACCAATGGGAATTGAGGGGTTAACTACGTATAAGTTTAAAATATACGGAAGCGGTCAAACTAGATAGAGATTAAGAGATATACTCTTTAATCTCATCTATTAATATTGAGTTATGCTCAGTATAATTTTTAAATATTTTTAAATACTCTTCATCTTCAGCATGTTGTATGGCTTTATTTAATTCTTTTAAAAGTTCTTGAACATTTTTAGCACCTATATTTGCGGTAACACCTGTTATATCAATTAAAAGTTTATGTACTGAATCTAAATCATTACTATTGATGTATTCTTGAATCTCTTGTGTAGAATTTTCATAATTCTTCAAAAAGTCGTTTAATATCTCTTTATAAAATTCTTCATCCCCACCGCAAACCTCTAAACCTATTTCTATATTTAATTCTTGATTTTCAATTTGTTGTTTATTTTTATATGAATATGCGTATAAAATATCATAAAGGGCATCCATCTTTAGTGGTTTTTCAAGGTTTTCCTGCATTCCGCATGCACGCATTTGCTCAACATCGTCTGCAGCAATATCTCCACTTAGTGCTATAACTGTTATATGAGAATATTTAGGATTTGAGCGTATTAGTTTAGTAGCTTCAAATCCATCCATATGTGGCATATGTACATCCATCAGGATTATACTATATGAATCATCCTCCTCTAAATGATTTAAAACCTCTTGTCCGTCATCTGCAATTTTCATCTCTATACCAGATTCAGATAATAAGCCTTTTATAACCTTTTGATTGATTAGATTGTCTTCTGCAATCATAATCCTAACACCTTTAAATTCTTTAAAAGAATCTTTTGATATTTTCTCGTGTTTAGGCACTTCTCGCTTTTTTACTGTTGAGGTTGGATTTTGTTTCTCTTCTATTTCATCCTGTGTAGTATCTAAATCAAATTCATCCATGATTAGTTGTGTTTCATTCATATCAATTTCTTGAGATGACTCAGGAAGTTCATATATAGCTTCTTCTTCAATTACTTCATTTTTTACTATATCTTCTTCAAAATCATCAAATGTGTCTATAACTGTTTCTTCTGTTTTAGAATCTTCATAAGAATCATTACTAAAGTGTTCTTTTTTGTGTTTATTTTTAATAATAAACATATAGATAACTAAAAGTATTAAAATAGCTATAAAAGCTATTATCTCCATCATGTATGTTTGAACAAAGTTTTCTTGAATGATTTGTGGTTGAGCCATAGGTACAACTGTTTGTTTTACCTTTTGCTCTTTTTTAGGTTCTATTTTTTTTACTACAACAGGTGTTGTCTCTTTTTTAACAATTTTATCTTTTTTTACGATTGGCTGTATCTCTTGATGTGTCATTTTATTTATTTTTTTATTTTTTTCTATAGAGTTGTTTTTATTAATAATTTCTTGTTGAGGTAAAAGTTTTA
>JAPHSI010000204.1 GCA_026193155.1 Sulfurimonadaceae bacterium
ACAGGAGTCATAATGGCACTTTTAGATGATATTAAAGAAGTAGTAGTTGAGCAGTTAAGCGTTAGCGCTGATGAAGTTAAAGAGGACGCAAAGTTCGTTGAAGATTTAGGTGCGGATAGCCTTGATGTTGTTGAACTAGTAATGGCTCTAGAAGAGAAATTTGATATCGAAATTCCAGATGATGAAGCTGAAAAGATTCAAACTGTTAAAGATGTAGTAGATTATATAGAAAGTAAATAATCTAAGATATTTAAATATTTTTAAAGCCAAGCCTAGAGCTTGGTTTTATAAAGTATTTTATATTTTTTGGGAGTTCTTAATGAGAAGAGTTGTAGTAACTGGTATTGGTATGATTAACGCTGTAGGAAATGATAAAGAGAGTGCATTTAAAGCTATATGTGATGGTGTATGTGGAATTGACACGATAACTTTATTTGATCCTGAAAACTACAGTGTAAAGATTGCCGGTGAAGTTAAAAACTTTGACGCTTCAGAGGTTATGCCTCCAAAAGAGGTTAAAAAAGCAGATAGATTTATACACTTAGGTTTAAAAGCTGCTAAAGAAGCTATGGAAGATGCAAACCTACCTGAAGATATTGATATGACTCGTTTTGGTATTAGTGCGGGTTCTGGTATCGGTGGACTTCCGTCAATCGAGAAAAATTCCGTAATCCTTGAGAACAGAGGACCTAGAAGAATTTCACCTTTCTTTATCCCTGGTGCACTTGTAAATATGCTTGGTGGATTTGTTTCGATTGAACATGGAACTCAAGGACCTAACCTTTCTTCAGTAACTGCATGTGCAGCAGGTACTCACGCGGTCAGTGAAGCTGCAAAAACTATTATGTGTAACGGTGCAGAGAGAATGTTGGTTGTTTCAGCTGAGTGTGCTGTTACAGGTGTTGGTGTTGGTGGATTTGCTGCTATGAAAGCACTTTCTACTAATAATGATAATCCAAAAGGAGCATCTCGTCCATTTGATGCAAACCGTGACGGTTTTGTAATGGGTGAGGGTGCGGCTTCACTAGTTTTAGAAGAGTATGAAAGTGCAAAAGCACGTGGTGCAAATATTTATGGTGAGCTTATTGGATTTGGTGAGAGTGGTGATGCTAACCATATCACTACTCCAAGTCTTGATGGTCCTGCTCGTGCTATGAAAGCTGCATACACAATGGCAGGTGAACCTAAAATTGACTATGTAAATGCTCACGGTACATCTACACCGATTAACGATAAAAATGAAACAGCAGCAGTAAAAGAACTTTTAGGTGAAGAAACTCCTCCTATGAGTTCTATTAAAGGTCAAATCGGTCACTGTCTAGGTGCAGCTGGTGGTATTGAGGCTGTTACTTGTTTAATGGCTATGCGTGATGGAATTATTCCTCCAACAATTAACTATGAAACACCTGATGAGAATTGTGATTTAGATTATGTTCCAAATAAAGCGCGTAAAGCTGAACTTAAAACAGTTATGAGTAACTCTTTTGGTTTTGGTGGAACTAACGGCGTATTGATTTTTCAAAAAATCTAATTTAAGGATTTAATTTGGCTACATATTTAGACTTTGAACAAAAGATAAAATCTATTCAAGAAGAGATTATATCTGCACGTGTTCGCCATGATGACAATAGAGTTTTAGAACTTGAAACTAGTCTTGATAAATCTGTTGAAAAAATCTATACTAATTTATCTGATTTTCAAAAGCTACAACTTGCACGTCACTTAGACAGACCATATGCCCTAGATTATATAAACTTGTTAATGCGTGACAAATATGAGATTCATGGAGACCGTCACTTTAGAGATGATCCTGCAATTCTTTGTTACCTAGGTTATATAGGTGAAGAGAAAGTTATGGTTATAGGTGAGCAAAAAGGTCGTGGAACTAAAAACAAGATAAGAAGAAATTTTGGTATGCCACATCCTGAGGGTTATAGAAAAGCTTTGCGTGCTGCAAAATTAGCTGAAAAGTTTAATATTCCTGTTCTGTTTTTAGTAGACACTCCGGGTGCATATCCAGGAATCGGTGCAGAGGAACGTAACCAAAGTGAGGCAATAGCAAGAAACTTACTAGAATTAGCAGAACTAAAAACTGAAAGTATATCTATAGTTATTGGTGAAGGTGGTTCTGGTGGAGCTTTAGCTATCGGTGTAGCTGATAAGTTTGCTATGATGCGTTATTCCGTATTTAGTGTTATCTCACCTGAGGGATGTTCTGCAATTTTATGGAATGATCCTGCGCGTGCAGAAGATGCAACAAAAGCTATGAAAATTACATCTGCTGACTTAAAAGAGTTAGACCTTATCGATGATGTAATTAATGAGCCTTTAATAGGTGCCCATCGTGACCGTGACGGTGCGGCTAAAGCTATCGGTGATTACTTTATAACTGAGCTTAAAAAGCTTCGTGAGATGAGTGAGGAAGAGCGTATGGATGCTCGTTATGCGCGTCTTACAGGAATGGGTGCATATAGCGAATAAAAGCTAAAATAGTAACGCATTTTCAGCGTTACTTTCTTCATCGCATACTTCAAGTATGCTTCTTCAAAAGTGCCTCGAAACTGCATCACTCTTTTAATTTTATATTTTTCAGATTTTGCCCTTAGCTTGAACGTATGGAACATTTTACCAAAAATGTTCACGGGAGTTCAAAATAGAGCTAAGGGTATTCTTTGGAGTTATTTCTCCTTTTCAGACTTTTTCTCTTCTTCCAGTTTATATAACGGGTCGAGTTTTGGACGTTTGAGCATTTTCGCATGCTTAGAGAATTTTATCAGATCTTCTACTGTTTTTACATCATTATCAATATTTTTCAAGCAAAGTTTAAAAAGTTCATATGTAGTTAAAACATCACTCATAGCTCTATGGTGTGTAGCATCTGGATATAAGTTAAAGAATTCATTTAAGTAAGATAGAGAATACCTATAAGATTCTATAGTCCTTTGTGCCAGATGTAAAGAACAGAGTGAACGATTTAAAAGAGGTGGTAAACCGATTTTTTGCATACTTGCAGATATGAAATTAAAATCAAACTTTACATCATGAGCTATAAATACTGCATCACCTAAAAACTCTTTAAATTTATAAAGAACCTGTTTTAAGTTTGGTGCGTCCTTTGTATCTTCAGCTTTTATGCCTGTAATCTCTGTTATATGTATATTTATCTCTTTTGTATTGACTAGTGTATCGAATCTACCTATAACTTTATTATTTTTTATTTTCAAAGCAGCTATTTCTATTATTTGATGTTTTTCTATTTTAGAACCGTTTGTTTCAATATCAACTATACAAAACTCTGCATCTTCAATTTTTAAAAATTTTGTAGCAAAAAAATAGTTTCCATGGTGCTTTTTTATGTCTAAACCTTGAGATTGCCACAACTCTAAAATAAAGTCTAAATCATCACCAAGTTGAGTTTTTAGATGTTCCCTTGCAAGACCCTTAGTAGAGAGTTTGTGCATACTCTTTTCATTCAGATTTATATTTTTATTTAGCATTATATATAAAGTCTTTTACTTTTTTAAAATCTTTTATACCGTGACTAATTTCAACTCCGCTACTTACATCAACACCGTAAAACCCATACTCTTTAAGTGAAGACACATTCTCCGGATTTAGTCCTCCTGCTAAAATAATTTTTGAGCAATCAACTCCATCAAACCATTCTATATTTATTCTTTTTCCTGCTCCACCATATGATTCGCAGTATGCATCTACAAGTCTGTACTCATCTGAGTATTTTAAAATATCTTGAGCCTCTTTTGCACGAATAACTTTTATGTGAGGAACAAAAAGTTGCTCATAAACTTTATCACTTGCTTCAAAATGAAGTTGTGCCAGTGTACACCCAGATTCTTGAATATATGAGTTTATAACTTGAGCATCTACATTTACAAATAGTCCGACTTTTTCTACAAAAGGTGGAAGTTTTGAGATTATTTTTTTTGCATCTGAGGGAGAGATATATCTTGGAGATTTTTCATAAAACACAAAGCCGAGTGCATCTGCACCGGCTTCTATTGCCATCATTGCATCTTTATAAGATGTAATACCGCAAATCTTGCACTTCATTATACTTGTAGACTCTCAATAGCAGCTTTCTTATCCTCGTGCTTAAATACATAGCTTCCTGCTACTACAACATCAACACCTACAGCTTTTAAGGAACGAATGTTTTTATCACTAACACCGCCATCTACTTCTATAAGACAATTTGGATTAAGTTTATTTCTCATCTCATTTAATTTTTTTGCTTTTGGCAAGACACTTTCTATAAAACTTTGTCCTCCAAAACCAGGGTTTACACTCATAAGTAAAACCATATCTAAATCCTCAAGAAGGTACTCAATAGATTCAGGCGGTGTATGAGGGTTTAAAACAATAGCGGGTTTGATTCCGTATGAACGAATTTTTTGAATTAAACGATGAGGGTGTTTTTCTTCTTCAATATGAAAAGAGATGTATTCTGGTTTTAAAGGTGCAAACAGCTCGACAAAAAAAGTATTATTCTCAACCATAAGGTGAATATCAAGTGGTTTTGTAGCACATTTAGCTACACTTGATACTACTACGGGACCAATTGTCAAGTTTGGTACAAAATGACCGTCCATTACATCTACATGAACTAAATCACAACCTGCATTACATATCTCTTCAACATCTCGTTGAAGATTTCCAAAATCTGCAGATAATATACTCGGAGCTACCTTTATCATGATAAACCTTTTTAGAATTATTTTGGAATTATATCGAAGTTTATTTAACTTCATTTAATCACGGATACTGTGCGTGAGCTTTTCACTGATAAAAACCTAGTGTTAACGTAGAGAAAGGGGCTTTGCTCCTTTCTTGTCCTATCTAGTCAAAAAGAAGAGGAATCTTTCATTATCAAACACTAAATCTACTTGTACACCTTTTTTATCTTTGGCTACTTCTAAAAGAGAGTCTATCGAGTGATAAGTTCTAGGAAGTGTTATATTTACCTTAACTCCATGATCACCAAGTAAAGATTTAACTTTACCTCCAACTATATTTACTAGTTCGGCTAAAGTATCTAAAATCATTTCAATATCATCAGTATTTTCACCTATTAAAAGTTCACATGCTTTTTTAGCAATCTCTTTAGGAAATACAAGTACGACCATACCGTCGATATCTCCATAAAATCCAATTGAAGAAGCAATCTTTCCTTCTGTTTCTTTGATGTCTATCTTATTTACTTCTATGGCTTCTTTTGCTGCTTTTGAGTTTGTCATCATCTCAATTGTTGCTACGGTAGCATCTATAAAATCAGGCAGCTTAGTGACTATTGCTTTATTTAAAGACCTTTGATTCTTTATATTAGCCGCAGAACTAGCACCTAGTTCTTCTAAAAGTTTTTTATTTCCTAGTATATCTTCCATCTGAGCATAAAAAATAATACCCGCATCTTCCATGGTTTCCTGAAAAGAATCTTGAACTTTAGTGGAATCAAGACCTACGAAACATATAGTTGCGTTATATTCAGCGGCACTGGTTGCAAGTCTTGAAAAGAAGTTTAGAGCATGAATATTCATACTAACAACTTTATATGCATCAAATATAAATAATCTAAATCCAACATTTAGGGAGTTTTTATGATAAGCAATATTAAAAGTATTTCCTATCTCTGTATCTAGAAAAGCAGAAATAGTGTAAATGATTGCATTTCCTGTAACTCTTGTAGCTACTTTTTGTCCCATTTGACCAAGATAAGTATCTTGTATTATGTTGTCGTAGGCACTTTTGTTTGCACTTTTTTCATGAAACTCTTCAAAATTTTGACATACTATTGGATTGTGACCTGCATCATGAAGTTCAATTGCCATAGCAGTTCTTTGTGATTTGTCATCACTGAAAAGCAGGACATTTTTATTTTGATTTTTAAAACTAGATGAAAAAAGTGAAGCATTTGCAAAAGAGTTAAAAATAGAAAAGTTTATATTTTCTGCATAAAATTTTGTTATTGCTATATATTTTTTATGGTCTAAATCACAAAAACCGACTGTTATACTTTTAGCCTGTCTTATCTTTGAAAAAAGTTTTATAAATACATCTAAGCCGTTTTTATTGAAAAAAATAACCTTTTTTAAAGAAACCAAAACCATATCTACATTCAATTCAACCGTAGATTCAACATCTTCTAGACTTAAAAAAGTCGATGTGTTATTTCCGTCTAAAAATCCTTGAGGTGTAAATACCCCAATTCCATTTTTAACTAATGCTCTCATTCAATCTCCATCAATTTTGAAAACTCTTCATATATATCTGTTACATAATCAATCTGAAAATCAATAAAGTCATTCAAAGAAGCTTCTACAAACATTGGTTTTGAAAGTTCATAAAAAAGTAAAAGATGCATCCATTTAGCAAGTATATCTATCTCTTTGTTGCTTGAAGGATTTAATCCCGAAGAACTGTATACTATTTCTGAAATTTCTTCCGGCATATCCCATTTATTTGCTATTTGTACACAAATATCAAAGATAGAAGTACCACAAAGCCTTTTTAAAATAGTATTATAATCCAAGTGATGTACACTTCTTAAAAGGTCTACATCTTTTTTTACATTTGAAAAAAGAGCTTCCGCAACTATTATACTCGCAGGCAAAAGAGTTATCGCACTCTCTACCTCTTTATCTTTTATATCTAGATGTTCTAGTATTTTTTTCCATTTTAATGACAAGTGTGCTTGTAGTTCACCAAATGTTTTTTCATTAAGTTTAAAAAGTTCCCACTTCTTAGGAGAGAGTAAAGTCAACATATAGTTATATAGAGTTTGTTGTGAAGCGGGTAAACCTAATATACCAAATATTTGCCCAATATCACTAACCTCTGTTCTAAAACCATAAATAGGCTTATTTACCAAATTGATTAAATAGCTCTTTAATGCCAAATCACTTTGTGCTATTTTTGCAGCTTTAGAAAGCTCACCGTTATTTACTAAAATCATAGTAGCTTGCAGCACTTTAGGTGTTGGTGGAATTTTTTCTATAAATATATCTATATCATTTTTTGTTACCATACATGAACTTTATTGTAAAATTGCTAAATTTTAGCTATATTTTGATAAAATGATTATTAATCATTGTTATTTTACTTAACATAGAATTTCCTTTAAGTTGAAGTTTTGCTTCGATTTGATATAATTCGCAACTTTTAAATTCAAACAAGGATTTCAGATGGCTAGAAGATGTGCTATCAGTGGCAAAGGCCCAATGAGTGGGAATAATGTTTCTCATGCTAAAAACAGAACAAAGCGTCGTTTCTTACTAAACCTAAGAACAGTAAGAATCACACAAGAAGATGGAACAACTAAAAAAGTAAGAATCTCTGCTAGAGAATTACGTACACTTAAGAAAAACTCTTAAGGTATAAAGGAAAAAGTATGAATCTTTTATCAAGGATTCGTAAATTTCTACATTGGGAGGCTACTCCCAAACCACACGTAAAACTTCTACCTGAAGTTTACCCTCACTTAAAAGCTTTTCGTTTACCCCTAATATTTACCGTACTGACAATGATGATTGGTACTATAGGTTATGTTGTTATTGATGACTTTAAACTTATGGATGCAATTTATCAAACAGGTATAACTTTTACAACGGTAGGGTTTGGTGAAATGGCTCCTGTTTCTAATGCCGGTCGTATATTTACGATTACACTTATTATTGCAGGTTTTGCAGTTTTTTCAAGTGCGATAGGTATTTTAGTAGCAGAATTAAATAGAGGGCATATTGTTGCCATATTAAAGGAGCGTAGAATGTTATATAAGATTGCAAGACTTAAAAAACATTTTGTTGTATGTTATCATAATGATTATACCCTTGAAGTTACAAAAGAACTTCGTAAAAACCATATCCCTTTTGTTGTAGTAGATCCAAGAGAAGAGATTCATGAATGGGCACTAGAGCATAACTACCCGACATATCTAAAGGCAGAACCTCATGCAGAGATGACTATGTTAAAAGCACATCTTGCATCTGCAAAAGGTTTGATAACGCTTTCAGATTCAATGGCTGATAATATTGCTCTTATTGCGTCTGTAAGACTTTTTGAAAAAGAACATCATCTTCCTCGTCCGTATTATATTATCTCAGCGGCAGAGATGATGAGCGATGTTGAAAAACTAAAAAAACTAGGAGCCAATACGGTCGTATCACCAACAAGGCTTACGGCTCAAAGAGTTAGTGCTATGGCAGCAAGACCTGATATGGAAAATCTACTTGAAGAGTATTTGTACAAAAGTGATAACCCTATAGATATGCAAGAGATTGAAGTACCTAAATATTCATGGGCTGTTCTAAAAAAATTAAAAGAGACTCACTTAAGACAGATTACAAATACTTCAGTTGTTGGGATTACAAAAAAAGACGGTAAGTTTATATCGGTACCAAAAGGTGACGTACTTATTACAAGTGAGTGTAAACTACTTGTAATCGGAACTCAGTCTGATATAGCAACAACAAAAAGTTTATTAAGAAGAAAAAATAAGCCTAAGGAGCTTAGAATTGTATAAATTAACTTATATAGATAGCGGTGTATGTAGCAGTGAAGGTTTTTTTGCTGATGGCGTAAGTGCCGGATTAAAAGCAAACTCTGCACTGGATATGGCTTTTATATACTCAGATGCACCTTGTGATGTTGCATCTGTTTTTACTACAAATAAAATGGCTGCGGCACCTATAAAACACTTTAAAGCCAAGGGTGATTTTCAAACTGATTTCGTACTGATAAACTCTAAAAATGCAAATGCTATGACTGGTACAGCAGGTGTTAAAGATATAGATGAGATTATGCAAAACTTTAGCGATAAACTAAACCCTGTTATGAGCTCAACCGGTGTAATCGGGGTAAGACTTCCAAAAGAGAAAATAATAGAAGGTACTAAACTTTTTGACATAACGCAAAAAAATCCTTCTAATGCCGCAAAGGCTATTATGACAACCGATAGTTTTTCTAAAGAGTGTGCATATAAGGTTGAGCTGGATGATGGAAGCAGTTTTAGTGTAGGTGCTATGGCTAAGGGTGCTGGTATGATTAATCCTGCAATGGCTACAATGCTTTGTTTCATAACGACAGATGCAGATGTACCTGCTTCGGAGATGCAAAAAATACTAGACGAAGTTACAAAGACTACTTTTAATGCTGCTAGTGTTGATGGGGATACATCTACAAACGACACAGTAATGGTTCTTGCAAATAAAAAAAGCGGTGCATATGATAAAGAAGCTTTTGCAGATGCACTACATAAGATTATGCTTTTCTTGGCTCGCGAAATGGTGCGTGACGGAGAGGGTGCTACAAAACTTGTAACCTACAACGTAACTGGTGCAAAAGATGATAGAGAAGCCGAGATAGCTGCAAAAGCACTCTCAGACTCACTACTAGTTAAAACTGCACTTTACGGTGAAGACCCAAATTGGGGTCGTATAGCATCTACCATTGGTGCCAGCGGAGTAGAGTCTGATGAAATGAGTCTGAAAATCTCTTTTGATAACGTATGTGTATATGATAAAGGCGAAGTTCACTTCGATGCAGAGATGGAGAAAAAAGCAGCCATAGTTATGACACATAAAAAATTTACAATTAATTGTGACCTTGGAATAGCTAACGGTTCATTTAAAGCGTATGGCTGTGATTTGGGATATGAATACGTTAAGATAAATGCCGACTACAGAACATAGGTGTCATTTCTAAGAACAAATGTTACTGGAGGATTTAAAAATTCTCAAGTAACGATTCTAAAATTCTCTATTTTTTTCTAAATAACCAATAAATATAAGCCACTTTATTTAATTTTTATTGTTAAATGTTAATATTTTGTATGAATAAATTTAAAAATATTATATTTGTTTTTATAATTGTCTTCGTAATAACTATTGGGCTTATATTAGCTATAGGCTTTACATTTTGTAAAACAACAGATAAAGAATTAGATATTATTGGAAATAAAAGTATAAAATTTATTCTTACAACAAAAGACTGTGGGGCTACAACCGGATATAGTACCAAGATTTATATGTTGAAAGATGGAGATGACATTAATTTTTTCACAAAACCAATTATACATATGAACACTATATACCCAGTTTTGACATGGATTGATGAAAATACTTTATCTATAAAAGTAAAAGATATTGATGTATATGAGTTCACTAGTTTTAATTATATTGACAAAGAAAAATACAGGTTCATTTTGGAGTATGATGAGTGATTTTTAATTCAAAATATTGGGGTAGCTTTAGCATTCTTTGGAGCTATACTCATGTTAAAAACTGATACTAGAAAAAAATGAAATTTTAACTATAAGGAAATGTTTTGAAAAAATCGTATTTAACATATATCATATTAATAGTTGTTTTGTTCTCAGGTTGTTCGAGTAAATCAGTAACAAGACCAAATTTAAAAGCTAGTGTAGTTTCTAAAGAAAAGTTACCATACGCTGTTTTACTTGATGGTAGCAATATAAAAGATTTCTTTCTTGATGAAGATTTAGGTTTTATTACAACAACTGTTGATTACAAAGAAGCATTATTAGAATCAGTTAGACATCAATTAAAAAACAATTTTAAAGAGGTATATGTCATGGGTATAGATGAAAATATCTATAACTATGACTATAGGTTTGATATAAAAAATGAGATAAAAGCTGATTGCGGTGGCAGATGTTATACTTCATACACGAACCTAACAGCATATGATGTAAACAAT
>JAPHSI010000183.1 GCA_026193155.1 Sulfurimonadaceae bacterium
TTTAAAATTATTGAAGATGAAGATTATGTAAAACTAAATAGTTTAATCGGAAAAGATTATACAGACCAGTTTTCTGTATTTATATTTTATAAGGAAATTCAAAAAAAAATAAATAAAATTTTAAATCCTACAATAAAAAAACAATTATTAGGGCTTGAATGGTTTAAAGTTTTGGTAGGTAGTATTCATGATATACGTGAAATAATAAAAGATAATTATTATATTTTATCAAAACTTTCTCCTAAGGTAAGAGATTTTGAACAGTATAAAAAAAGTTTTGAAGACCTTTATACAAATCAATTAAGTAGTAATGATAAATTAAAAAGAGAATTTTTTAATATTTTTACTGACGTAAACGTATGCCCCTATTGTAATAGAAATTTTATAAATCCAATTTATAAAGAAGAAAGTTTGGATGGAGAATTTAAAAAATGGTCTCCTGATATTGAACATTTTTTTCCAAAATCAATATATCCATTTTTATCTCTTAGTATTTCCAATCTTTTACCGTCTTGCACTTTTTGCAACAAGATTAAGCATGATGTAGATACTTATAAATATGATTGTATAAGTCCTTATGAGATTAAAGAAGGAGATTTTGATTTTGATTTTAAATTAGAAAGTTATAATGTAAAAGAGGTTGTATTAAAAACGAATGGTTACTATAATTCAAAGCTTTTCCACATAGAATCTTTATACAATGAAGTACATAAAGAATACATAAATAATATACTAAATGAACCAATTAAATATCCTGAAGTATATAAAGATAAATTAAATGAAAAAGGTAATTTGTCAGAAGATGATTATCAAGAATTGTTCCGGAACTATTATAATCAAGATGACTTTAATAAACATCCTTTAGCTAAAATGACAAAAGAACTGATGCTAAAAATTGGGGAATATGCTAAAGATTAGTAATAAAGTGAATATTGATTTGATCTTATTGTCATTTGTAATATTATAATGTCTCATATAACTAGAGTTCTTAATTTCGTATTATCAATCTCTAATAAATTATTCTCAAACTTTATTAAACATAATCAAAAAGATAGACTTTAATAAAAAAGTGTATAATCCCAATAAATAAACATTTTTAAGGCAGATGATGTATTATCAAACTATATTAAATCTTACAATGGCTGCAAAAAACAAGAAAGTTTAATGCATACTCATATATAAATTTTTAATTGCCTTCATGATATTGCAAAAGCATATCATTAAGACAAACAAAAAGTTTATCGCTATTTTCTTCCATAGTTTTTAAATTACCTACAATTTTATCTTCATTTTCTATTCTTTTATCTTCGTTTTCAAAGAAAACAATTGTACTTCTTACGCTATCATGTACGGCTTTATGCGGAACAGCGGCAGATTTATAAGCATCCGTGTTACCAAATCTTTCTTTTCCTTGGGATTCGTACCATTTTCCGAGTCTACATTCTGTATGTGTACCGAAGGCTTTGCTTTTATCAGCTGCTACAATTGCGTCATACGCATTTGCTTTGTATATGATATGGTCGATTTTTGCCAGAACAATAAACACCTTATTTTCCATATCGTTTATAACTCCCGCCATACTAATGGCATCCTGATTCATGCCTCTCATCGTCGTATTAAAGTTATCAATAGAAGAAGAAGCTTCATCAGCAAGAGATGTCATTGTTTCTGATTTTTCTAAGATTATACTTGATTCTTGTTTCATAGAGTTGATAGATATAGTTATTTCGCTTGTTGCTTTTTGAGTTCTCTCGGCGAGTTTTCTTACTTCATCGGCTACAACTGCAAAGCCGCGTCCATGTTCGCCTGCACGTGCCGCTTCAATAGCTGCATTTAGAGCAAGTAGGTTAGTCTGTTCTGCAATATCTTTAATTAAATCAACAATAGAAGTAATTTCATTTGTTTTATCGTTAAGACCTTCAATAGAGGAGTTGCTATCGCTTATATGTTCAACAAGTGTTTGAAGATTTTGTAAGATGTTCTCTACCGCATTCATTGATTCATTTGAAGTTTGTGCTGTTTGTTTGGTAGTAGCTTGGACCTCTCCTAGTTCCTCGATTACACTTGTCATCTCTCCTTGAATAAGTCCTAGACCATCGCCGACACTACCCACTGATCTAACATTTGAGCTAAAGTTTATAAATGTCTGTTTTTCATGAGATGACTTCATAGCGTTTATTCCGTCTTGAACATTGCGTATAGCTTCGGCAAAGTCTCCGTTTAAACCCTTACAGTTAAGGTCGTAAGTAAAATCTCCCTGAGAAGCCTTGTGAACAGAGGTATTTATTCTTGCCGTTAAATCTTTTACCAAGTTAACAAGTGTTGCAAGCAAGAAGGTTATCTCATCCATTTCATCTCTGGCAACGGTTCTTCTATTAATATCTACAGACAGGTCACCATTAGATGTTATTCCTTCTATAACCTCTTTAAATTTACTGATAGAGTTTGTTATTCCATTAGACACATTTCTTGTTAGGTACATACCAAATAAAATTACAATAGCAGATAATATAGATACGAAGATTAATGACATAAATGATGAAGAAACCATACCGTCTGCCATATTTAAAGTGTAACTTGACAAGGTGTCTTCAAACTTTTTTAGTTGATTGATTTTTTTAGTAATTGTTTTAAACCATACTGTGGCATCTACTCCAAAATTGCTCTCTTTTGAGGATGCTATCTGTCTGAATTTTTCCACTTGGGTAAATGAACTGTCTGCTTTTGTCTTATTGTATGCATCTTGCATTTCTTTGGTTGCCGTGTGCATAAACAGATTTGTTAATGCTTTTTGTTCAGAGACCAAAGACGCGAATTTTGCGGCAGTTGCTCTGGTAAAACTGCCTTTTGCAAAGACACCTGATAAAACAGCACGCTCAATACCGGCTCTCTCTTTAGAGCTGATAAAAACGACAAAACTGTTGAAGTTGGTTCTTAAATCGGCATCTTCAGGTATTGTGGAGAAGTTAGAGATAGTATCTATGATTTTTTTATTAAGAGAAGTGTAAAACGTTACAGCATCTTTAACTTGCGTAGTTTGAGATTTAACTTTTGTTCTCATAGCCGGTATTGTGTCTAAATGGATCTCTTTACTGACTTTATTAGCAGCTGCTGAAGGATTTTGATTAATATAGCTTTTTAGCTCTTTAATCTTTATATCACTGGATGCATGTTGCTTTGGAAGGATATCTACAAATTTAGTACCTTTAGATCCTAAAAAACCGGCACTCGCACCACGCTCTTTTTGTAATTCATGTAAAACCGCACTCATTTTTACTGAAAGCTTTATAAGTGAAGCTGTCTCTTTAATATTTTCATGCTCACTCCAAGTGTCATAAGCATTTTTCACAGAAAATAAGGTTATAACGGATAAAACTACAATACTTAAAAAGATAAGCTTTGCTCTGATGGTCATCTTGTCAATCATTTTGTATCCTTTTTATTTTTAGTCATACGCCAAGTAAAAAAGAAGAGAAGATGTGCAACTAGACAATCTTAAAGATATAAGACTCACAGCTTTCCGTCCTTATTTCACAATAAGTTTGGCTTATAAGTGCTCGATTGTAATATAAGTTTCTTTAAAGTTTAATTATTTTTTAATATATTAATTTTTATTATTTATTTAAGTATATTTTTAGTAATACTTTTTAGTTCATGTTATAATACAAATATGGATAAAAATAAACTTCGATATGGTGAGTTTGTTCGTGAGATTCAAGCTGACCATGTATATATCAGCTACAGTGACATCACAAACTCTTCTGAGCAGAAAAGTTCCAAGATAAAGTTGCGAATAATAGATGTGTATCGTTTAGTTACACCATATATATCTGTTAGACTTTTGGAACAAATTTATTCTTTGATGCCTTTGGCACTTTACCTGGTTATTTTTCAAATATTTATTTTGCGTCAAGAATTAAGCGGTGCAAGTGCTATTAGTGTCGGTCTTTTAGCCGTTATAATGGGTTTGATGTTTTTTATGGAAGGTATAAAGCAAGGTTTGATGCCTTTTGGTGAACTTATTGGTAATACATTACCCAAGAAAGTTCATTTAAACTTAGTGCTGCTAATAGCATTTATCCTTGGTATTGGAGTAACATTTGCAGAACCTGCAATTGGAGCATTAAAAACGGCAGGAGCACTTGTAGATGTAAAAACAGCTCCATATCTTTACCTGCTTTTAAATGATTATGCATCTACGCTTGTTTTACTTGTAGGTGGTGGTGTAGGTTTGGCAGCTGTGCTTGGTACATTAAGGTTTATATATTCTTGGAGCTTGAAGCCTTTTATATATATGTCTATTATTCCAACTTTGGTTTTAACTGCATACTTGATGACGGATGAGAACCTGAGTGTTATTTTAGGGCTTGCTTATGATAGCGGAGCTGTTACAACAGGACCCGTTACAGTCCCTTTAGTTCTTGCACTTGGTATAGGTATAGCATCAGCTGCAGGAAAAGGTAACAACAGTCTTTCAGGTTTTGGTATAGTAACCTTAGCATCCGTGTTCCCAATATTTGCAGTTATGTTACTTGGTTTGTTTCTTTCTTTTAACTATAGTCCTCAAGATATAATAGAACTTTCTTTAATAGCAAGCGATATACAAACAATTCAAATACCTTGGTATGATAAATCACCATTTGTTGAGATGCTACTAGGAATACGTGCTATTTTACCTTTGGTGTTATTTTTATTTTTTGTTTTAAAAGTGATTTTAAAAGAGAAATTAGCCAATAGCGGAATCATAATATATGGAATTGTTTTAGCGATTTTTGGTATGATGATTTTTAATGTTGGTCTTACATATGGTTTAGCGGCTCTTGGAGAACAATCCGGTAGTTTAGTTGCGGTGGCTTTTAGTGATGTTGTATTAAGTAATGGTCAAGAGCTTGAAGCTTTATATCCATATTTTTTAGGTTTGTTTGTAGCTGTAGCTTTTGCTTGGATTTTAGGCTTTGGAGCTACTTTAGCAGAGCCTGCTTTGAATGCTCTTGGTATAACTGTTGAAAATTTAACGCAAGGTACTTTCAAAAAAAGAACATTGATGGTTGCAGTTAGTTTAGGGGTAGGGACTGGTATAGCTGTAGGTGTTTTAAAAATTATATTTAACATACCTATAGCATATCTGCTTATACCTTTTTATATAATAGCTCTCATATTTACTTATTTTTCAGATGAAAAATTTGTTAATATTGCTTGGGATAGCGCAGGTGTTACAACTGGACCTATTACAGTACCTCTTGTTTTAGCTATGGGTCTTGGTTTTGGTAATGCCATGAATGTGACAGATGGTTTTGGAATTTTGTCAATGGCCTCAATAGGACCAATCATAGCAGTACTGGTTACCGGTTTATATGTAAAAAAATCACAGGAAAAATAGATGCAAAGAAAAATAACAGTACTTACGGATGCTGAACTAATAACATGTATAGTTCAAAAAGGAAATGCCGATAAAATTGTTAAAGCTGCTTATAAAGCGGGAGCACAAGGTTCAACTATTCATTATGCTCAAGGTAGTGGTGTACGTGAAAAACTTGGTATATTCGGTGTAGCCGTAGAGGCTGAGAAAGAAGTTATACAGCTTATAGTATCAAGTGACCAAGTAGATAGAATATTTGACACAATGTACCTAGTCGGTGAACTCGATACCCCAGGTAAAGGCTTTATGTATGTAACAAAACTTGAAAAAGCAGCTACATATATTCCACAAGAAATATTAAAAAAATTTGGACTAGATTCATGAGTGGATTCAAGCTCATTACTTGTGTTATGCAAGAAAAGTTATCTTTAGATATTGTAAAGTATTTACAAGAAGAGAAAAAGATTTTAACAGCAAATACCTACAGTGCCAGGGGTAGTACATTTGTGGAGTTCTTAGATGTAAGACAGATGGATGTTTTAACAGTTGTTGTAGATGAGCAAAAAGCAGATGAGGTGTTTGAATATATTTATTATGAAGCAAAAATTGACAGACCTCACGGAGGAATGATATTTCAAGAATTATTAGGACGTTCAACATCATATGAACTACCTAAGACCTAATACTAAATTTGTCTTAATCTCTTTTTAGTACAATTCATAAAAAAAATAAAGAATATAAAATGAAAACATATTATTATGTACATACCGGACATAGAGTAGGATTAGATAGGTTTAGACGTGCTGTAGTCATAGTAAAAGAGTTGCAAAAAAAAGGTGTAGATATTACACTTCTATGTTCAGATTTTCGTATAGCAAGTGAAGCAAAAGAGTTTGGAATAGAAAATAGCGTAGGGATAGATGTTGTAAGAAATATCCCACATATTGCAAAACATGGTGACAGGCTTATATTTGACTCAGACGAAGCAAATCCTATAATGCTTGAGGATATGAAAGAGTATTTTTCAACTTTTGTTCATATGAAAACAGATGAGATTGTAGTTGATGAAAAGTACTTTAAAAAGTATGAAAAAACTATACCATTAGCATTCTTTTTCGGTGATGATGATTATGAAAAAGATTTGGAAAAATTAATACCAAGCTTAAAAAAATTAGATCCAGCATTACTTTTAGGTTACTACTACTTTTTTGATTATGAAGATATGTTGAAAGAAAACTTCAAAAACCACTATGATTTTGAAGATTATGACAAAGTTATAACATCGAGCGAAGTATTAATTACAGCATCCCCTCAAGCAGCATTAGAGTGTTTGGCATCTGGCGGAAAACCGATTTTTATTAAAAGAGATGATTATTTAGATTCGTTTGAAAATGAGTTTCAAAGATTACATATTCCTATAATAGGTTTTCTTGACCTAGGTCAAGAGAGTAAGGTTTTTAGGGCTATTAGTAACAATTTGTATCAGCAAATTGATACAAATTCTTTAAATTTTCTTAGTTTTATATATAATTAAAATAAGTTTAGTATATAATAAGGCGTAAAAATTCACAAAAGTGAGAAAATATGAAAGAAAATAGCCGTAGAGGTTTTATGGGAAAAGCGTTTGGAGCTGTTGCAGGTCTAGGTGCAATAGGTTCATTAGTAGCTATGAAAAAATCTTGGGATCCCCTTCCAAGTGTAAAAGCTGCAGGTTTTACAACTCTTGATATGAGTATATATGAAGAGGGTGTAATGGTTACAGAAAAATGGCGTGGTAAGCCAATCTTTGTTCTTAAGAAGACTGCTGAGATGATGAAGTCAGAAGAGGGTGATGAAGCTGCAATGGCAAGAAATATTAAAGTTGGAAACGACAACTTTATGATTGCTGTTGGGTTATGTACTCACTTAGGCTGTATTCCGGCATTTAGAAAAGACACAGGAGATTTCTTATGTGCTTGTCACGGTGGTATGTTTACTGCATCAGGTTTAGTGAAAAAAGTTCCACCACCGCGTGGATTTGATATTCCTCCGTTTAAGATAGATGGTAACAAACTGTTACTCGGTGAGGTTGGTCCAGAGTATCAATCTATGAAAGACAATGGCGTTACGCTATAGAAGGGAGGATAAATGGCACATTTTACAAAAGCAACAAGTGTTAAAGATTGGTTAAACCAAAGATTAGCAGTAGAGACAGTTGAGAAGGTAATGGCATCTGAGTATTGGATTCCTAAAAACATCAACTTCTTATGGGCAATGGGTATGATTTTAGCAGTAACTTTCGGTCTGCTTACTATTTCAGGTATATTTTTACTTATGTATTATCAACCAAGTGTAGATACAGCATTTTACAGTGTTAATTATACAATTATGAGAGAAGTTGATTTTGGTTGGTTATGGAGACATGTTCATGGTGTAGCTGCATCAGTTGTATTCTTAGTTATATATATTCACATGTTTACAGGTATATACTACGGTTCTTATAAGAAGGGTCGTGAGATGATTTGGATCTCTGGTATGTTATTATTCGTAACATTTTCAGCTGAAGCATTCTCTGGTTATATGTTACCATGGGGACAAATGTCTTACTGGGCTGGTATGGTTATTACTAACATCTTCTCTTTAGGTTCATTACACTTTGATGGATTAGTTGAGTGGATTCGTGGTGATTACGTTCCTGCACAAGCATTCTTAAATAGATTTTTTATGTTACACGTATTCTTATTACCATTAGCAATTATGGGTCTTATCGGTCTTCACTTTGCTGCATTAAGAATTCCACATGTTAACAATCAAGATGGTGAAGAGATTGATTTTGATGCTGAAGCTAAAAAATACTTAGCTGGTGATACTAAAAACTCAAAAGTTATGAGATTTGCTAATGACTTCTTATCTAAAGATTTAATGGTTGTAGGATTATTTTTAATCTTCTTCTTTTACTTAGTATTCTGGCATTATGGTTTTGCACTAGATCCAGTAAACTTTGACCCTGCAGATGGACTAAAAACACCTGCGCATATTTATCCTGAGTGGTATTTCTTATGGTCATATGAGATTTTAAGACCATTCCCTGTTGATATCGGTCTTGTTGCATTTGGTTTTGCTCAAGTTATCTTTATGTTACTTCCTTGGTTAGATAGAAGTGAAAATACTGTTCCGGCTAGTCGTCGTGGTAAATTTGCAATCTGGTTCTGGGTAATGTTGGTTGATATGATAGTTTTAACAGCTATGGGTAAATTACCTCCAGAAGGTATTTTTAGTACTATTGGTTTAGTGGCAGCACTATTATTTATAGCTATGTGGATTATTCTTCCATTCATAACTAAAAACGAAAAAAAAGTATAAGGAGAAACAAATGAAAGAATTAAAAATATTAGCAGTAGTTGTTTTCTTTACACTTTTAACATATTTTTTAGTTGAGCCGTATGCTCACTCGCAGATGCATAAACATGTTGATAGTGAAGGTTTCACATATGCTGATTTACCAGCACTTACTAAAACTGGAGATAAAACTCGTGGTCAAGAGTTGATTATGAGTGCGGGTTGTGCCGGTTGTCACTCTATAGAAGCAGCTGGAATGCCTGCTCCAATGGATGGTGTTATGGCAGCTCAAAGCTATGGTGTAAATCCACCTGATTTATCAAATGCCGGTGCTTTATATGAAGCTAAGTTCTTAAGCGACTTAATTAAAAACCCTGCTCATGCACTTAAAGTTGAGCATAAGTTTGATGCAGCAAGCGGTAAAATGCACCCAATGGTTCCATTTTACGGTATGGGTGGAGATATAGATCAAGAAGTTGCTGATATGGTAGCTTACTTACAATCTATTGCTGTAAAAGCTGAAGAAGTTACTCCTGCTATGGCATTTGAAGAAGCTTGTGGTAGATGTCATGCTGTTGGTTATGAAAACTGGACTCAACTTGGTACTAAACCTAAGTTTAAGCATGAGAAAGATTCTTTAGCTTTTGATATTAAACTTCTTGAATACCAAGATTCTCTAAAAGCTTACATGGGTAAACTTCCACCGGATTTAAGTATGTATTTCCGTTCTCGTAACGAGCACTATATAAGTACGTTTATTGAGAATCCTCAAAACCACTTAGCTGGAACTGCAATGCCACGTGTTGGTGTTACTGCAGACGCTGCTGAGAAAGTTATTGAGTACTTAGCTGATTCAGCTGATACAAAAAGACATGAAAGAGAAGCAATAGGAATGAATGTTATGATATTCTCTATCATATTCGCAATCTTTGCACTTCTTTGGAAAAAACAAGTATGGAGAGATTTACATTAATCTCTCTTCTTAATTCCCGAATTTTTCGGGAATTAAATCTATTCTTTAAATTCTACAACAACACTTCCACAAATTAAATCATGTAAAGTACGATTGTCTTTTCTATATAGTTGAGTCATTAAACCAAGTAAAAAAGCCGCAGAAAATAAAAACATGATAAATCTGCAAAGTGAACGCCAAAAATTAAGTAACTCTCCTGTTTTAGCATCTACTATTTTAATATCATATGCTTTTTTACCAGGTGTTTGACCAAATTTACTAACTAAGATACTATAAATTAAAGCATATAAAGTTACACCAATTAATGGAGCTAGATTAGATTCTTGAAACTCATCTTTTCCACCCATAAAAATATATGTAATTACATATAAAATAGGTGCGTAAATCATAAATAAATCAGTTATAAATGCTTTTACTCTTAAAGTAGTTTTAGCATAATGAGCTTTTTGTTTTGTTTCTTTTTGTATGTTTTTTGTTTTTTTAGTATTTTTAATATCTCTGAATCTCATATATATTCCTATAAAAAATTTGAAAAATTATAGCAAAATAAGCGTATATTATGTTAAATAGATAAGACATAGTAATTTGACTACTAAATAGAGTATGGCAAAAAATTGTCATTTAAAAAAATACTTATATCACTAAAATTTGATATATAATGCTTAAGTAGAACTTAATTAATGTAAATATAGTGCAAATATAAACAATTTGCAAATAATATTACTATTTTAAGACTAAATTTATTTTTACTGATATACAATATTCCCGATATTAATAACTCATATCGCAAAAATGTGGTGCGGGATATTAAAACAAAACAGGAGAATAGAATGAAAAAAACTTTAGTTTCTTTAGCGGCTGTTGCTGCAATTAGTACAGGTGCAATGGCAGCTGATAAAGGTGTAGATTTAACAACTACTGGTCAGGCAGTAATTTATTATGAAACAAAA
>JAPHSI010000188.1 GCA_026193155.1 Sulfurimonadaceae bacterium
CATACAAAAGAGACTTGGGTAGAGAATTGTCGTGCAGATACTATTGCAAAAACTATTATGAAAGTAGATATGAAAAAATATAAAAAGCTCACAGCTTACGGGGATTTAATCTTTACAAAAAAAGGTATTCGTGGTCCTGTAGTTTTAGACTTTGCAAGAGAGATAACACCACTTATAGAAAAGTACGGTGAAGTCCCTACTCTTGTTAATCTAACTAAAGGAAAAAATGAGGATGAACTTTTAAAAGAACTCAAAAATACTCAGAGTTTAAATCCAAAAGCAAATATATTAGAGTTGATAAAAACCGTACTACCTGAAGCTATTTCAAGTGAACTACTAAAACTTTGCGACATAGATGCAGATGAAAAACTAAAAGATATTGATGGGCTCAAAAAAGAAAAACTTTTAAAGATTTTAGCTTGGACACCACTTACTATAAACGGACATGACGGCTTTAAAATGGCTATGATAACAAGAGGTGGAATAAAACTAAATGAAATTAATCCAAAGACAATGCAAAGCAAAAAAATAAATGGATTATACTTTTGCGGAGAAGTTATGAATATAGACGGACCCTGCGGAGGCTATAATCTCCAGTGGAGTTTTTCAAGCGGATACTTAGCAGGAAAACTCCTTGACTAAGCATAAGTAATTTTATCTTTTCCTGAAGTTTTTGCCTCATATAGGGCAGAATCAACCTTTGATATAAAAGCATCTATAGATTCATTATTATTTAGTTTTCCCATACCGAAACTTGCTGTTACACTCTTGTTAACAAGTTTATTTAAAACTTCGTCTTCTTTGATTTTAAAACGTATTTTCTCGGCAATCTGTTGTGCTTCATCTTCTGAAGAGTTAATTAACAATATAGAAAATTCCTCCCCACCCCATCTTGCAACAAAATCACTTTTACGAAGTGACTCTTTTAAAATTTCCGCAAATCTAATAAGGACCTTATCTCCTGTTAAATGACCAAAAGAATCATTTACATGTTTAAAGTCATCAATATCTAAAATCATAAGTGTCAGTGAAGCTATATTACCTCTGTAAAAATTCTCGAACATTGCTTCTATATTATCATTGAACTTTCTTCTGTTATCAAGTCTAGTCAATGCATCTTCATGGGCTATTTTTTCTAGTCTATTTTGATATATGTTTATAAAGTGAATTATTATTAATATTATCAGTAATGTAACAACTATTGATATTAATAAGTTTAAATAAAATACTTTATTTAACTCATCCATATATTCTTCTTTATTTACTTCTACATAAAGGTAAAGGTGTAGCTCTTTTATATACTTTGTTTGCAGTAAATAGTTATTATCCTTATATGTATATTCATACTTATTTTGCTTATTTTCTTCTATACTTTTTTTTATTTTTTTAAGTCCATCTATAGATGATATATTTCCGCGTTTGTCAAACTCTTTGGTGTGTAAAATTATTTCACCGTCTTTATTAACAAAATATACGTCATATTTATATCTTTTTTTGAATGATTCCAGCATTGATTGGATATTTAAAAGTTTAATACCGACACCGGTAACGGCTAAAAGATTTTTATTATAGTCTTTTACTTTATAATTTATAAACATGATAAGTGAATCACTAAAATTTTTATTTACATCTAAATTTACTTCATACAAATTTTCATTTTTTAAAAAATTAAAGTACCAATCATCAGCTACATTTTTTTCGTTTATTGTATCTATCAAACCTTTTGAATGGTAATAATTTTTTGTTTTATCAGAAACTAAAAAAGAGGTAAATGCACCATATTTCACTTGTATCTCTTTTAAGTATTTTTGCACAGATTTTATATCTTTTTCTCCATCTATTAACCAGTCTCTTAAAAAAGTATCGTTTGCCATAAGTGAGGATACTATTAAAGGTTTAATCATACGGTGTTGAATTTCAGTGTATATATTATCTACAGATAGTGGTAATGATATATCTTTTAGTTGAGCTTGTGTACTGTCTACATCTTTTTTATAATTTATTATCGAACCTATTATAGATACACCGAGTAACAATCCGGCTATCATAGTAATGATTTTTATTTTTAAATCCATAAAATCCCTTTTTTTAATAAAAATATCTAATTGAAGCAAACCCGTATACACCGCTTTTTTCAATCTTTTTAATCTCTTTTTGAGTTGTGATTCCACCAAGTGCAAATACATTTATATCTACACTCTCAACTACTTTTTTTAAGTCCTCAACACCTTTAGGTTCGCCCTTGTTTGGTGAGCTGAAAATCGGGCTGTATGTAACTGCATCTGCACCTAAATCTTGTGCTTCTCTTACCTCTTCTAAAGTATGTGTACTGATAATTACTTCCAATCTTTTTGATTTTGCGTATTGTATTTTATCAAATTGTGTAGAGGTCAAATGAACACCGTCTGCTGCAAGTTCGCATGCCAAGTCAACATCTTGATGTATAAAAGATTTTACATCCATAAATTGATCACATACTTCTACAAAGTGCTGAGCTTGAGTTTTATAGTGTGGATTGTGTTTATCTCTATAAAGGACTTGTGTTGGGAGATGCTTTAGTATTTGTTCATGCAAAATTGAGCGAAAAACTGCAGGAGTATCTGTGTAGAATTCTCTTGAAGTTATCATATAAGAGTGCATTATTTTAGTTCACCCCAGTTTGTTCCAATATTTACACTTACTTTTAATGGAATATTTAACTCCATTATCTCTTCCATAATCTCTTTAAACCTGTTTGCAATTTCCTGAGCATGATACTCGTCAACTTCAAATATCAACTCATCATGGATTTGAAGTAACATTTTAGCTTCTATTTCACCTTTTTCAATGATATTATGTATCTTATTCATTGAGAGTTTAATCAAATCACTTGCACTACCTTGAAAAAGTGTATTTACACTCTCACGCTCATATGCCGCTTTAAACATAGGTTTTGCATTTTCAAAATCAAAGTAGCGTCTGCGACCAAGAAGCGTCTCAACATAACCTCTCTCTTTAGCACCATCGACTATTGAACGAAAATAACTCTTAACAGATGGAAAGCTCTCAAAATATCTATCTATTATCTCTTTTGCTTCTTTTGTAGAAATATCTAATGTTTGAGATAGTTTCTTCTGTCCCATTCCATATAAAAGACCAAAGTTTACTGTCTTTGCAATAGCTCTTTTTGAAGCAGCTTCTTCCTCTCCAAAAAGTGCTACGGCAGTTTGAGTATGTATATCTTTGTCATTTTTAAATGCATCTACCAATATAGCGTCTTGTGAGTAATGAGCCAGAAGTCTTAACTCTATTTGTGAGTAGTCTATACCTACAAGTTTTTTACCCTCTGATGCTACAAATGCACGTCTTACCTCAGCACCGAGTTTAGTCCTTGTCGGAATATTTTGCAGATTTGGATTTTTTGAGCTCAGTCTCCCCGTAGCTGTACCGCTTTGAATAAAAGATGTATGAATTCTGGAATCTTCACTTTCTTTACTTAGTTTTAAAAGTGGTTCTATATAAGTAGAGAATAGTTTATATACTTCACGATATTCTAAAAGAAGCGGAATAATCGAGTGTGAATCTATAAGTGAGTTTAAAACCTGCTCGTTTGTTGAGTAACCTGTTTTTGTTTTTTTACCTACAGGAAGTCCCAAGTGTTCAAACAATACAACTCCGAGCTGTTTAGTCGAGTTAATATTAAACTCACTTCCTGCCAAATTATGAATCTTAGTTGTTAAATCGTATAAAGTTGATTTAACCTTATGTAAAAATATATCTAAAAATTCAGAATCTACTTTTATTCCCTCTTTTTCCATTTTCATAAGTGTTTTTATAAAAGGAAATTCTATATTTTGTGCCTCGTTTATCAGATGCTCGGCATTTTGTAATTTTAACTTTTCTAAAAATAGATTATAAAGTTTTAGTGTTATTAGAGAATCTTCGGCTGCATACTTACAAGCGAGTTCCAACTCTACATTTGCAAAAGTCTCATCTTTTTTAACCGTATCTTTAAAGGAGACCATCTCATGTTCAAGTAATGCTAAAGACAGCTTATCAAGTGCTAATGCAGATTCTGGATTTATAAGCCATGCTAGTATCATACTATCACCGTATATATCCAAATCTTCACCTAACAGCCTTGTAACAAAATGTAAGTCAAACTTTATATTGTGCCCTACTACCTTACTTTTAAAAATTTTTCTTATTGCATCTTTAGCTACATCTATATCTATCTGCTCACCAATACCAAGGTAATAATGTGCAAAAGGTACATAATAAGCTTCGTTTTCATTTACAGCAAAAGAAAAACCGACAAGCTTATCTTTATCATAGTCAAGGCCAGTAGTCTCCGTATCAAAAGCTACAATGGTATTCTCATCAAACGTATCAAGTATTTTGTTTAGCTCACCTGCGTCTGTGATGAGTCTAGTTTTAAATTCTAACTTATTGCTAGTTGTTTCGCTGTTATTGTTTACTTTTTCAACGGCACTATTATGTTGTTCTTGTGAAACTTGGTTTTTAGCTTTTAAAACTCTTAAAATAGCATTTTGTTCATATTTGATTAATTCATCATAAATATTTAAAAATGGATTTTCAACATCCATCTTATAATCTTCAAAATCAAAATCCAATTCATCTAAAACGTCATCTCTAAGAGTTACAAGTTCTTTTGACATATATGCATTATCTTTAGACTCGATAAGTTTCTTTTGATTTGCACCTTTTATAGTGGCTAAATTATTATAGATATTATCTAAATCACCATACTCCTTTAAAAGCTTTTCCGCTCCAACTTTACCGATGCCCTTTACACCCGGTACATTATCTGCACTATCACCGAGTATTGATTGATAATCTATAAATTGCTTTGGAGTAACACCGTACTTCTCAAAACAACCATCCTCATCCATAATCTTTTTCTTTATGGCATCTACAACCACTACTTTACCATCGTCTATCAACTGGTATAAATCTTTATCGTGTGAAACTACACGAACGTTATAACCCTTCTCTTTTGCAAATTTAACTACAGATGCAATCATATCATCTGCTTCAAAACCGCTCATTCCAAGAGTCTTATAACCCATCTTGTCTATCCATTCTATTGCAACGGGAAGCTGCATAGACAACTCTTCAGGCGGAGCTTGACGATTTGCTTTATAGTTTGGGTCTATCTCATTTCTAAATGTATCACCTTTAGAATCAACCGCAAAAACTATATAGTCACTGTCATGATCTTTTTGCAAAGTCGCTATAAAGTTTGTAAATCCTGTTAATAGTCCTGTAGGAAAACCTTCTTTGTTTGAGAGGTGTTGTGGAAGTGCATAAAATGCACGAAAGAAAAATCCAAATGTGTCAATAATTGTTACTGTTTTTGCCATCTATATAAATTCCGATACTACGTTAATTGTTTGTTCTAACTCAGAAATATCATAACCACTATTTTCAGCTTTTTTTAGTCCAAAGTTTATAGCTTGTTCTGAGAACGGTTTATTTACCGGGATAATTGTTTTAATAATATTTAAGATATTCGCAGATTCTTTTAACTCATCCGGTGCTGAAGCAGGATCGTCTGCATATCTTATGATGTTTATTACATCTTTATCAAAATTCCAATGCTCAAATACTAGAGCTGTTACTTCTGCACTGCTCATATCTACATATGACTTCTCAACTTGAGCAAGATTATTTGAGCTCTCAACTTCAGATTTAAAGCTTATTGTCTCATCATTTTGAATAATATCACTTGCTATTAAAATTTTTCCTGTCTCTTGTAAAAAAACAGGCATAAATAACTTCTGTGCTTTTTGTCTGTCAACCTTACTATACCAAGTAGATAAAAAAACAGCTTGCAGAGATGATATTTGAGCAAACTTATCACTACTTATGCCATATGGTTCTAAATCAACATTTAGAAGTTTTCTTACAGAGTTACCAATCGCGATTGAGCGTGTCATACCCATTCCAAAAAGACTTACTGCTTGAGCTGAGTTCATAATCTCTTTTGAAAATCCATAGAGTGGAGATGAAGCAGCTTTTAAAAGGTTAGCAACAATCATAGGATCTCCCTCGATTGCTTTTGCCATATCTGACACTGATGAGTTTTCATCTTCATATACTCTATTTATATCTATTATAGTTTTTGAAAGCGGAGGCAACGATTTTATACTCTCAACAATTGAACTCTTCATATACAAATCTCCTTAATGACAATCTCTTAAAGTTTTTTCAGGATTAGTTATATAATCATATCCATTATAAATTGTAAACACACCATAAAACAATACTGCTATAGATGCTAAAGATACCAACATATTTCTAAAGTTTGTAGCAATATTTAAACTACTAAGAGTGCCTAACCCAAACATCGCAGGGATTGTACTTAAACCAAAAACAGCCATTACCAAAGCCCCATAAACTGGACTTGCCGTACTAGCTGCGGTTATTGCAAAAAAGTACACAAAACCACATGGGAGAAGTCCATTTAACATTCCTAAAAGATAAAAACTCATATTTGATTTTGAATTCATAATCTTTGTAAAACTATTCTTATAAAAACTTGTATCACTTAATGATTTCCCTCCAATACTGAGAGATTTCATTTTTCCCATAAGTGAAAGACCGGCAATTATCATGGCTACACCGGCTACAATTAAAAGTACTCCGTTTGCAGTATTTGAAAAAACCACTACACCGCCTAAGTATCCAAAAATTGCACCTAAAATTGTGTATGTGGATACACGTCCAAAAGAATATAATAAATGCGCTACGCTTTTTGATACTTTTGAAGATACAGGATTAATTTTTATGTTTGAATATGCCATAACAATTCCACCGCACATACCGATGCAGTGCCCAAATGAACCTAAAAAAGCTATGGAGATTATGGTCAGTATATTTACACTCTCCATATTAATCTCTTCCTTTTAGTTTTTTTCTTATTATAGGATTGTTCATAGTCTCACCACGAAGCATCTTAAGTTGCATCTCATCAAACTTAATATATCCGTCTTTTTTAAACTCATATGCTCCAAATCCATATCCCATAGGTGTTTTATCATTACGAGAATAATAAGCTTTCCTACCGTCTATATACTTTTTGCTATCTAAACTTTTTACCCATATTTTAGCGTTTTTGGAAAAGCTTTTATCTTTTAACCATTTTGCCATCCCGCCATGATCATGAAAAAAATAAGTATTTCCTTTTGGAGATACTACTTGTGAGACAAATCTTAAATCATCTATTATCATTCCGCAGTCACTATCTTGATAATGTCCTTTTTTTATCTTTAAAGGCAATTGTTTAATATTATCCTCTTTCACGACTACCATTTCATTAGATGTTCCAAGTGATAAAAAAACTCCAATAATTATTAGTATTATGACAAATACGACTAAAATATTTTTCATCTTCTTTTTTTACCTTTTCCCAAATCATCACAAATCAAAAATTCTGCTAAATCATCTTTAAAATCATCATCTAAAGTATCCCAAATTTCCACTTTTTTAGCATACCTTGTTAAATCTTCTTCTTTGGATTTTTTTATATCTCTAATTAAATAGTGATAGCGTACCATATTTTTTGTATACTCGCTCAAAAAAAACCAATTTTTTATTATTTGATATGATGTTTCTTCGTGATTTGTAAAACTATATTCGTTAAATTCTAAATCCTCTTCATCCTTAACAAATGCTGTAAACGGTTTACCTATATCATGCAAAATAGCTGCAGGTATAAACTTATAATGTCCTCTTTTTATAACATAAAACAATACACGTAAGGTATGGACTAAAACACCGTGTTGATGCCATTTGTTTTGAGTAAAAAACAGTGATTTAAGAAAAGGAATTGAGAAAAAATGGTTATGTCTGTTATTCATAGTAGAAGTTTACATTACTTCCACTATTATTTAGCTTATTTAATTAAAGCATTTAGTTTTTGAAAAAGGATGACAAACTTCTACGGTTTCACTGAGTTGCTGCTTTTGTACATGGGTATATATTTGAGTTGTTATTAAAGAGGCATGTCCAAGCAACTCCTGAACCACTCTAAGGTCTGCCCCACCCGTTATAAGAGATGTAGCATATGAATGACGAAGTACATGGGGCGATACATTTAGATATTTTTGAGTGATTTTAAAAGCAGAAACACGACTCAACTTATCACCCTTGTAATTACACCATAAATACTCTTTTTCAAACGGCATTTCATTTAAATACTTTCTTAATGCATCTAGTGCAACTTTTGCAACTGGGACTAAACGCTCCTTATCACCTTTGGCATGACGAACAAGTAACCACTCCCCATCAATATCCTCTTTTTTTATCATTAAACACTCACTTATTCTCACTCCGGATGCATATAAAAAATAAAGCAGTGCTGCATCCCTCAAACCAAGCCAAGAAGATGTATCACACAGTTTTATTCCGGACATTAACTGTTCATAAGTTAAAAATTTTGGTAAAAGTTTAGGGATTTTTGCTGATTTTAATTTGGTTTTTCCAACAGAAAACTTATTACTATAGCAAAAATCAAAGAATGAGTTTACAGATGAAAGTTTACGATTAAGTGTTCTTTTGTTTTTATATTTTGATAATAAATCTAAAAGTTTATTAGAGTCTAAATTTATAAGCGGTGTATTTAATTCAGCCTCTATAGATGACAAGTCACCCATATAAGCTGTAATGGATTTTTTATTAAGTGCTCTTGTTACACTAATGTATTCTAAAAAAGCTTCTAACTCTTTACTTAACTGAGATGTATTCATCCGCTATATAAAAGCTATTTCCACTTACATGGATATAACCTTCCTCAACATCAACTTCATATACATCATACTTTAGTAAATCTTTACTCAACTCTATTAAGTGTCCCTCTTTTTCAAGTGCATATATATTATCATCAGTAGCTATCAAACCTAAAAAATGGGCAAAAGGAAACTTTACTTTTGAGATTACGTCAAGATTAGAATTTAAAGATACAATCTCACCTTGCTTTGTGGCTATATAGATTTGATTTTTATCATTTATAACATCTCTTACTTCATACTTCACCCTAACTTCTTTAGTTCCAAAAGAAAGTATTTTCGTACCTGTTGCTGCAATAAGTTTATCTTCTATAACATTAAAGTAAATTATGTTATTGAAATGCTCTTCACTTGAGACAATAATAGACCTTAGTTTCTTGGTCTGTGTAACACTAACAATAACAACTTTTCCATCAAGAGTTAAAAATAAAACCAAATCATTCATAAAATACGGTTTTACAACTTTTGAATTTATAACAATAGGGGCATCCCCTTGTTCTTTAAGAAGAAGTTTTTTACTGGATATAGAATAAAGAGCCATCTCATTATCTGCAAATAAAACAGCTAAAATATCATTTTTGACACTTGCCGTAGCTATAGATTTTTTCAAATCAAATTCTTCAGTCATATTTGCATCTGAACTAAAAGTAAGTTTTAATTTTCCATCTAAAGATGCACTGACTATCCAACCATCACTACTGGAAATAAAGTATTTATCTTCATCTACTTTAATATTGCTTACTTTTGAGTTTACAAATACTCGCCTGTCTTCTAAAAGTGCTCCGTCTAAGTTCGTTTCTATAATATTTTGATCAGTTGAACCATAGTTTTTCCAATCATCTTTAACAAACTTAGGTTCATATACCTCTTTTGTACTACATCCACTAAATATTAGTGTAATTAAAGCTGTAAAAACAAAAAATATTTTACGCAATTTCTACTTTACCCCATAATGAAGCAATGCTAAAACAACTTTACTTAAACTTGAATTTTGTGAAACTTTATTAAGCTCTTGATGTGCCTTTTCAACTTCATTTTTATTTAAAAATAAAATAGCATTTTGAACAAGTGCCAAGTCTTTATATATTGAATTTTGTTTCATCGAGTAAGATGATAAAGCAGCAGAATCTGATGTACTAGAAGCTAACTCATATGAAGCTAAATCAGATATTATTGTTGCTTTAGAAGATGTAAGGCTTTTTAACACTGTTGTATCTTCATTTGCTAAAGCTTGAGAATAACTCCATACATCATAAAGCTCTGGGCTTAAAGATTTTAAAATAGTTTTTGAATTTGCATCATTTGAATCTTTAACTAAACTACTTAGTGCTTCATTCGCTTCTTCAACTGTAGCTTCTTTGTTAGCATCATAAATAATATTTGCCCCAACAGCTAAAATAACAAGTGCAACTCCACCAATCATTAAGTTTTTATACTTTTTAACGAACTTTTCTGTTATTACGGCTTTTTCAAAAAACTTCTCTTCAGAGTTAAGTTCTTCTTTTACCATACTTATATTTTCTTTTAAACTCAAAAAATATCCTTATTATTTATATAGTGTGTAATACTACCCTATAGTTTGTTAAATTTTTATCAAATAAATAACTTTTTTTGGCTACAATAATACAAATTATACATTATAGGACGTTAAATGCTAGTAGATGACACTCTTTTAGAAAAACTTGAAAAACTATCTTATTTAAAGGTAGATGAAAGTAAAAGAGATGAAATAAAAGAACAATTATCCGAGATTGTATCTTTTGTAGACAACTTGAGTGAGTTAAACACAGACGGCATTGATGATAAGTTTGCTATGGATGACAGAGCGACTTTTACCAGAGAAGATATACCATCATGTGATACACATATAAATGACAATATATTAAAAAATTCACCAGAGAGTGCAGACCACTTCTTTGTGGTTCCAAAAATCATAGAATAAAACAACTATCCAAGGATAACTATGTCTGAAGAACAAGAACAATCTGAAGGTAAAACTATTGATGTCAGAAAACTTCTAAAAAGTACCCTAGCTCTTGGTTCATCTGATTTACACCTTGTTGTAGGCAGTGAACCTCAAATACGTATAGATAAAGAGTTAAAACCTCTTAAATTGCCTAAATTAACTTCCAAAGATGTTGATAATATGGCAAATTCTCTTATTAAGGAAAAGCAAAAAAAAGAGTTTGAAGAGAACAATGAACTAGATTTTTCCTTTGAGATAGAAAATGTCGGACGTTTTCGTGCAAACTACTACAAAACTATCGGAGGGACTGCTTGTGCCTTTCGTATGATTCCTATTGATATACCTACTCTTGACTCATTCGACTCACCGCCGATTTTTAAAGAACTTGTAAAAAGAGAAAAAGGTCTTATCTTAGTTACAGGACCTACAGGTTCTGGTAAGTCAACAACTCTAGCTTCTATGTTAAATGAAATAAACATGACCGAACGTAAACATATTATTACAGTTGAAGACCCAGTTGAATTTGTCCATAAAAACAACAAGTCTCTTTTTTCTCAACGTGATGTAGGAAGTAGTACAAAGTCATTTGCTGCAGCTTTAAAGTATGCACTTAGACAGGACCCTGATATAATCCTTATTGGTGAGATGCGTGATGCAGAAACTATAGGTGCCGCACTAACTGCAGCAGAAACAGGGCACCTTGTTTTTGGTACACTTCACACAAACTCTGCAGCTGGTACTGTAAACCGTATTATAGATGTTTTTGATTCTGAACAACAAAGTCAGATTCGTGCACAACTGGCTTCATCGCTAGTAGCTGTCATATCACAATCTCTTATCCCAAGAGTCGGTGGAGGGAAAGTTGCTACACAGGAAATAATGATAACAAACCCTGCAATTGCAAACCTTATACGTGAAGATAAAGTTCATCAACTATACTCACAAATGCAACTTAACCAAACTGAAACATCTATGAAAACACAAACTCAAGAGATAATGGAACTTTTACAAAAAAAAGTTATTAACAAAGAGAATGCAATTAAAAATTCCAATAGACCCGAAGAGTTATTAAAGATAATTGACAACTTATAAATCCACTTCACACCTAAATATTTAATAATATGTTATCTTATGTTAACTTCTGTTTTTAATGTTAACTATATTTAACACTATTGTAACACTTTAAAAATATACTTACATAAATAATTTAAGATTTAGGAAAGTATATGAAAAAAATAACTTCGATATCTATTATATGTGCTATTGCCATTAGCACATATGCTTCAGATTTAGGAAAAATTCAAGTAGAGTCTTCAACAATTGATGACAAGTTTGAAACTAAAAAAAGTGAGGTTTCAAGTACTACAACTCTTAGCGGCAAAACAGTTGATAAATCACATACTGAGAATATTCAACAAATTCTTCAGTCAATACCAGGTGTTACAACTGAATTTACAACAGGTGATTCATTGAAAATACATTTAAGAGGTGTAGAAAATCAAATGTATATGGGTGAAAAACCGGGTGTTGCAGTTGTAATTGACGGTGTACCTGTGTTTGAGAGAACAGGAAAAGTAAATATTGACCTTGATAATATCGAGAGTATTAAAGTTATAAAAGGTGGGGCTTCATACCTTTTTGGTGATGATGCATTATCCGGTGCTGTAATTATTACAACAAAAAGAGGTGCAAAATACGACCATAATTATGGTGCTGTTGAAGCGGGAAGCTATGGATATACAAAACTTGTAGCACGTTCAGGTTACGCAAACGATGATTTAAGTTTTCACCTTCAAGCTAGTCAAAGAAGTGCTGATGGATATCATGAAGATTCTGATTATGATACTAAATACTTAAATGGTAAATTACAATATTACGTTGATGACACTTCAGATATAAACTTTGGTCTAGAATATTCACAAAGAGAAAAAGATTCACACGGTACTGTTGGTGGAGCTACTGAAGCTGAAACAAATCCAAAATCTATATATAACGGTAACCAAGAAAGTCGTGATTACACTAGAAAATATGATGTTGATCTTTTAAAATTATTTTTAACCTATTCAAAAGATTTTGATGCAGGTGCTAACCTTTTAGTTAATACTTATGTTTATACTGATACTACTGAATATATGTCATCTCCTCAGACTAAGGACTCAAACGATACAACACAAGCTTACTTTGATGATGAAGATTATGTATATGATAATCACTATGAGCAAATTCAAAGAGGTGTAAAAGCTGAGTATAGAGATTCTTTTGACTCTTCAGCAGCACTTATTGGTATTGACTTAAGAGCAAATGAATATAAAAATAAAGTAACATATAGAGTGGAACAAGCTAAGTATGCTTACCCTATGGGTGTTAAAACTAATGTTGGCGTATATGAAATCGGTGAAGATAAAAGTGATGATACAACTGATGAAAATGTATATGCTATCTATGGTGAGTACAAATATGCTTTAACAAAAGCAATCAGTGCTACAGCAAACTTAAGATATGACTCTATTAAACTTGACTATACTGATTCAAGTTCAAATAACTTCAAAAAAGATTTTGATGTTTACTCATACCGTGTTGGTATGAACTATCAACTAAATAAAAGTTCAAATCTATTTTTCAACTACTCTACAGGTTTTCGTGCACCTACAATCTCACAATTATATGCACATGACACAAGTGCATGGGGTTCAACACAAAATAATACTGAATTAGAACCAGAAGAATCAATCAACTACGAAATAGGTGTAAGAGCACTACTTAGCGGTATAAAATATGAAGCTTCTATTTTTAAACTTGATAGAAAAGACTTTATTATGAAAACCTCAGGAAACTATGGTGATACAGATACAACAGATATGTGGGATAATATTGGTGGGGCTAAACATGAAGGTTTAGAACTATCAGCTGTTGGTAATCTTTTTGAAGACTTATCATTTAACCTTGCATATACTTATCTTCAAGCAGAATATACAGATTATAAAAACTATGGAATGACTTTAGGTGCTGGAACTTGGAGTTCACCTGCTCCAGTAGTAACTTATGATGTTACTGGAAATGTAATTCCTAGAACATCTAAACATAATATTAATTTAAACATGAACTATATGATGACAAAGA
>JAPHSI010000091.1 GCA_026193155.1 Sulfurimonadaceae bacterium
AGAAAAAATTAAAAATATTAAAAAATTATACATCTGCTATACCTGGGCATTCATCTTTAAGTTCTCTAGTCCTAGTTTTAAAATAATCCCAAAACGGAAAAGTTCTGCACTGAGTTGGTCTTGCTTCATATATTGAACATCCGTTTATTTTCTCATCATAAAAAATACACTCATGATTATCGCCGTTTATTCTTTCTTTAATAGAATGTTTATACCCTTTTTTAAAAAGATACTTTTCTACTAATTCTTTCATCTCAATATCTAAATATTCACAAATAGCCGTAGCTTCTGTTTTGGTGACATATATATAACCACTCTCACCTCTACAGCATCTTGCCTCACATTCATTACAAGCATCTTGGTTAAAGCTAAAGTTAAATCCATCTTTTTTTATAATTGACATTTTATACTCTGTGTACCTGCTTTTTTATATATCTCTTTAGCTTTTTGAGAAAACTCATCACTCTCAAAACTTATAAAAGGCTCATGAACCTTCATTAAGGAGTTTGAACCGTTTCTTGCATGCACCATAACTATAGATGCAGGCCTGTTTATTTTAGGATGTACAAACTGCACATCTACTATCTTCATCTTAACTTTCGCAAGTTCTGCACATATCTCACCAAAGTGCAGAGCATCATAACAAAATATAAAATGTGACTTTGGTTTTAATACCTGTGATACCTTTTTGAAAAACTTATCTAAAGGTAGGTTGATATTATAGCGTGCATTAAACAACATATCGTTATCACTTTTTGTACTTTTAGAATGATAAAACGGTGGATTAGAAACTATATAATCGTACTTTTTTTCAAATTCATATTCAATAAAGTCACCATGGTATAGTTTATACTCTATATTATTATCTTTTGCATTTTTAGATGCATACTTTAAAAATTCTTCTTGTTTCTCAATCGCTTCAAGTTTTATTTTATCATTATTTTTTGCACATAAAAGCCCAACTATTCCGCTACCGGCTCCTATATCAAGCATATCACCTTTGGGATTAAAAGAGTCTATAAAGTCATATAAAAATACAGAATCACTGTTAAAACAGTACCCTGATTCAGGCTGACATAGAACCATTTAATCTCCTCTTTGATATAATAGCAGTATTATATCCAAAGGCTATTAAATGATAATTATTCCTGCACGTCTTGCATCTACTAGATTTCCACAAAAAGTTTTAGCAGATATAGGAGGACTACCTATGGTAGTTCGTACAGCTAGAAAAGTTCAACATTTAGACCGTGTTGTTGTAGCAGCAGATGATGAAAAAATAATCTCTGTTTGTAAAGAGTATGGAATTGAAGCAAAATTGACATCCACAACACATAAGAGTGGAACTGACCGTATAAACGAATGTGCAAATATTGCAGGTGTTGAAGATGATGAGCTTATTATTAACGTACAAGCAGATGAACCTTTTATTGAAACAGAGGTTGTCGAAAAACTAATTGAAAGATTAAAATCTCTTCAAGAAAAAAAAGAAGAATTTATCATGGGTAGTTGTTACAATGCTATAAATGCTGAAGCTGCAGAAGACCCAAACTTAGTTAAAGTAGTCTTAGATGACGCTGATAATGCTATATATTTTTCACGTTCACTCATTCCATATAATCGTGGTGGCGGAGCTACATACTATGGTCATATAGGTATTTACGGATTTAGTAAAAAATCTCTTCAAGAGTTTTGTGGATTAAATGATGCACCAATAGAAGATATTGAAAAACTTGAGCAGCTCCGCGCCATATACCATGGTAAAAAAATATCTATGGTAAAAGTAGCATCTACAGGATTTGGCATAGATACAAAAGAGGATTTAGAAAAAGCGATAGAGATATTTTTATAATATTATCTCTATTTAGTATACATAAGTGTATTATTAATCTTTTTTGAATTAAATACAGAGACTATCCTGTTCATATTTTCTGCATGTCCCAAAAATATGCAACCATTCTCGTTTAACATATTGTAAAAAGTCATAACAACCTCTTTTCTGGAAGAATCGTCAAAGTATATAAGCATATTTCTTGAAAAAATAATGTCAAATTTTCCTAATTCCAGCATTTTATTTTTATCAAAAACATTCACAACTTTAAATTGAACCTTAGCACTTAGCTTATCACTTATTTTATAGCCAATATCTATTTTTTCAAACCAAGTATTTAAAAGTTCTTTTGGTATAGATTGAACCGATCTTTCTGAAAATAAACCTTTTTTAGCTTTATCGATTATCATTGAATCAATATCTATTCCCACTATCTCTATATCTCTTTTATATGGCAGTGGATATTTTTGAATAATATGAAGTAGTATAGAGTACGGTTCCTCTCCACTCGAACACGGAGAAGACAAGATTCTTATCGGTTTACCTTTTTCCAACTTATCATCAAGTTCCGGTAAAACATGCTTTACAAGAGTTTCAAACTGATTGTTTTCTCTATAAAAATATGTTTCATTAACGGTTATGTAATTTATGAGAGACTGAAATTCCTGGGAACTAAAGTCATCAAAACGAAGTTTATAAAAATACTTTTTAAAACTATCCATATCTAAAGACAAAACTCTTTTCTCAATATATTTTGCCAACTTTTCATAGTGTTTATCTTTATCAAGATATATGCCGCTTTTGCGATATATAAACTCTTGCAGGTTTTCAAAATTATCTTTTGATAAAATGTAAGACATGCATAATTCCCTTTTTTAATTTAGCTCTAAAATCTTTTTTACAATATCTTCAAAATCTAGCTGTTCACTCACACCATCATTTTCAAATGCAACTTTTGGCATCCCATAAACAGTAGCACTATTTTGACTCTCTCCAATAGTATATCCACCGCTTTTTTTTATTTCCACCATACCTTTAGCTCCATCATCGCCGATTCCACTAAGCAATATAGCTATTATATTCTTTGGGTCAAATATATTTAATGCACTTAACATCATCTCATCTATACTTGGTTGAAACTGACTTAAACCCATATTTTTCTCTTCACTAACAACTATATTTCCATCCGAGTCTTTTGAAAAGTGCATATGGACACCACCTCTTACCAAATAGATACTTGAAGATAATATTTTCATATTATGTTTAGTTTCATAAACATTTAGTGAACTCATTCTATCAAGTCTTTGTGCAAATGTAGTTAAAAATGATTCAGACATATGTTGCACTATACATAGAGTGTGTTTATAGTCTGAAGGAAGTGACGAACAAATTTTTTCAATTAACCTAGGACCGCCTGTAGAAGCACCGATTAAAATGATTTTTTTATCTAAATTTTTCATTTATCATAAGAATACAGTTAGAACACTGAAAGTAAATTAAATATAAATTAAATAGTATATTTTTTTGAAGATTTTAGAAGATTAAAAGCCTATTATAGGCTTTTAACTAAAAAGAGGAGATTATATATTATCTCTTATATTTAAGCTTTCTACTAAGTTAGCATAAGCTTCTTTGTTTGTTTTTTTGAAATATTTCATCAAACGACGACGTTGACCAACTAATTTTAGTAGACCTAGTCTTGATGAGTGATCTTTTTTGAATATTTTTAAGTGCTCAGTTAACTCTGCAATTCTTGTTGTTAAAAGTGCAATTTGTACTTCACTTGAACCTGTGTCGCCTTCTGAGCGACCATATTTCGCGATAATCTCTTGTTTTTTCGCCGAATCTAAAGCCATAATAGCCTCCTGAATGGTAATATAAATTTTAACCAATTGCATATATGCAAAAAGTTGAGATGAAATTATAGCTAAATATTTATAATTATTGATAATAAATTCAATTTCTTTAGCTATAATTTACAAAAAATATAATAAAAGATTTGAGATGTTAATTACAAAAGCAAGTGAATATGCGATTTTATCACTAATAGTACTATCCAGCAAGCAAGAGCCTCAAGATAGTGAGTCTCTTTCACGTGAACTAACAATTCCAAAAAGCTTTTTAGCAAAAATCCTTCAATCTTTGGCTAAAGAGGGTATTCTTGTTTCGTACCGCGGAGCTAACGGTGGATTTGCGCTAGCTAAAAAAACGGATGAGATAGATATGCTGAGTGTTATGAGTGCAGTTGAAGGAAAAATACCTGCTGTATTTGATTGTGCAACTTCAATAGCCGATTGTCCTTCTGATAAAGCAAGTGTATGCTCTATTTGGCCTTTTTTAAATAAGCTCCAAGGCAAAATTGATAGTTTTTTATCAGAACTAACATTAGCAGATATTTTAGAGTAAAGATTTGGCAAAAAAACTAACTACAAGACAGAAAGTTGGAACTACATTAAACTTTTTACTAGGTCAAAAAGATCTAAGTGTTGTAGTTTTCGTTATAGCTATAATGGCTATAATTATAGTACCTTTACCATCGGGTGCATTAGACTTTTTTCTAACTATTTCATTATCAATAGCTGTTTTGATTATATTGATATCATTATATGTCCCAAAACCCACTGATTTAACAACTTTTCCTACATTAATACTTATTGTTACATTATTCAGACTTGCTTTAAATATTGCTACAACAAGAATGATACTTAGTCATGGACATGAGGGTCCAGATGCTGTAAGTAGCATTATTTCGAGTTTCGGTGATTTTGTTGTCGGTGGAAATTTTGTTATAGGTATTATTGTATTTTCTATTTTAGTTTTAATAAACTTTATGGTTATTACAAAAGGTTCTACAAGGGTTGCAGAAGTTGGTGCTAGATTTGTACTTGACTCTATGCCTGGTAAACAGATGGCTGTAGATGCCGATTTAAATGCAGGTCTTATTGATGATGCCGAGGCAAAAAGACGCCGTGCAGAAATACTTCAAGATGCAAACTTTTATGGAGCTATGGACGGGTCTAGTAAATTCGTAAAAGGTGATGCAGTTGCCGGTATTATAATTACTCTTATAAATATTATCGGTGGCTTTTTAATAGGTGTATTTCAGCATAATATGAGTGTAAGTGACTCTGCTGCAACTTTTACACTTTTAACCATAGGTGATGGACTTGTTGGTCAAATTCCAGCTCTTATAGTATCTACTGCTACGGGTATTATGATTACTAGAAGTTCAAGTGACGGTGACAACTTCGCTGAGGGTACAATAAACCAAATGATAGGTAATTCTAAAATACTTATCATTGTTGGTCTTATAATGATTCTTTTTGCTCTTGTTCCTGGTCTTCCAACCGCTTCTATGGGTCTTGTTGGTATTCTTTTTTCACTTCTTGGATGGGCAATATACAAATATGAAAAAGGTGAACTTAGCATACTTGATGTCGAAAATGTTCTCTCTAAGGGTTCAAAAGAGATGCAAGACAATCAACAAGAAGTTCTTAAACCTAAGAAAACACAAGAAGAGATTGCAAAAGAGGAAGAGACTGCTCTTGAGGATATATTAAAAGTAGAGATGCTAGAGCTTACTTTAGGTTATCAACTTATCAAACTTGCAGATAATAACCAAGGTGGGGACTTACTAGAACGCATCCGTTCAATGAGACGAAAAATTGCTTCTGATTTTGGCTTTTTAATGCCTCAGGTTCGTATACGTGACAACTTGCATCTTGAACCACAACAATATCAGATACTTTTAAAAGGAGTATCTATAGGCGATGGAACTATACAACCGGATAAGTTTTTAGCTATGGATAGCGGGATGGCTACAGGTGAAATCGAAGGTGAAGCGACAAAAGAGCCTGCATTTGGACTAGATGCATTATGGATAGACCCGTCTGATAAAGAGGATGCTATTATTAACGGATATACTGTAGTTGACCCATCAACCGTTATCTCTACTCATATGAGTGAACTTGTTAAGAAAAATGCGGAAGACTTACTTACTCGTCAAGAAGTTCAAGCACTTATTGACAAAATTAAAAATGATTTCCCAGTTATTGTGGATGATGTTCTTAAAGTAGCACCTATTGGATTAATCCAACGAATCCTAAAATCTCTACTGCATGAGAAAATACCACTTAAAGATATGCTTAGTATTTTAGAAACTATAGCAGATGTATCTGAGTATACAAAAAATGTAGAGTTTATTACAGAACAAGTACGTGCAAGATTATCTCGTACAATTACACAGATGTACTCCAGTGATGACGGTGTTATAAGACTACTTACATTTGATACATCTAGTGAGCAAATGATGCTTGAGAAGTCTCAAGAGCAAGATGGAGTTAGAAACCTTATGCTTAACGTAGGTGATATTAATGCCCTTATTCAAGCTACAAGTGCCAAAGCAACCGAGCTTTTACAAAATGGTGTATCTCCTGTAATCGTAATAGTTGATCCAGCTCTAAGAAAAGGTATATCTGAGATATTTGAGAGATTTTCTTTAGATGTAATCACACTCTCACATGCTGAGATAGATTCAAATGCAACTTTTGAAGTTCTTGGATCAATATCAATTACAAACACACCTGAACAATAAGGAAACGATTTGAAAAACAAAACATTTTATCATCTTTCACATATAGACTTAGATGGTTACTCTGCTCAGTTAATTATGAAATATACACCATACAGTCTTAAAAACTATAATGCTAACTACGGTGCAGAAGTTAAACAAAAACTTGAACAAATTTTAGAAGCGATTAAACAAGACGATCAAAGCTCTTATATATTGATTACAGACTTAAACCTAACTACTGATGAATCAAGATGGCTTGATAATGAAGTAAAAAAACTAAATGAAAAGAAAAAAGATATAACACTTCAGTTACTTGACCATCACGGTACAGGAGAAGCAAGTTCAAAAAAATATGATTGGTATTATTTAGATACAGCAAGGTGTGCAACAAAAATCACATATGAATTTGTAAAAGAAAATTTTGAGTTTAATGAACCAAAATGGATGCAAAAATACGTAGACATTGTAAATGCTGTTGATTTATGGATAATGGATGAGTCTGATAACTTTGAAATGGGTAAAGTTTGTATGCGTCTCGTAACTGAGACAAGAGAGTTAAATCGTGTAATGTTTGCGGATAACGACAATAACTACAAAATCTCATTATTGCATGAAGCGGCTAAGTTTATAGACAATGAAAATGCTCCGATTATTTTAGATGAAGAGATTCATAGACTCAAAAAAAACTTCTTTAAAGACAATAATGACGCTACATTAGATAACTTAGCTACAAAATATATTGTAAAACTTCTTGGTACTCTTATGCCAACTCATACTATTTACTATAAAGGGTATAAAGGATTTTTAAGTTATGGTCTTGGAAATACTTCTATAATCGGAAATGGTTTTTTAACCCAGTACCCAGAATATGATTTTATAGTAGATGTAAGTTACCGCGGTACAATGAGCCTACGTGCGAACAACAAAGTAGATGTATCTCAAATAGCAAAAGAATGGGCAGACGGTGGTGGACACCCTAATGCATCAGGCGGAAGGATTATAGGTTTCAAAGAACAGTATCGTTACGATAGAGTAAAACCACAAATCCAAAAAATAATAGATGAGAAAGAAGCAGTTGCAGGAAAACTGGAGTATAAGAAAGAGGATTAAATATAAAATATTCTCTTTTTTCTTGCTATAAAAGTCCTATGGCTTTGTGGAACACGGAAAGTTTATATCTGCTATTTTTGTTTCAAAAGCAAGAAGTTTTGAAATTTAACTGTCCTTATTTAGAGTTGGTTTTGTTGTATCTGACATAAGAATAATTATCTGTTTATATCTATAAGCTATTAAACATATATTAAAAGATAAATATATTAAATACAATAAATAAATATACAATCCATAAATTAATGTATCTGAAAATAATGAAAGTTTTTTTAATGCTAAAAAAGTTATTGATACAATAAAAAGCACAACAAATCCAATGACTGTATTAGTATTTAAAGCAATAAAATTTTTAAACTCTTGTGACTTTTTTAATTTAGCTATTTTCCAATTGTCATCTTTTAGAGTCATCAATATACTTAGTGAAGTAAAAACTAGTCCAACAAAACCTATACTAACTGCTAAAAGTTCTTTAGCAATATCTAAAATCAAATCTTCCATCTTTAGTACCTTTGATCTCTCAAAACATATTGATTTAGAAAATCAACATGTTTATCATATAGCTCATCCATAAATTTATTTGGTTCCATATAATAGAATGTTATATCCTGAAAAACTTTGGATTCCTTTAATTGATATTTATCAAGTGAAACAGTAATAGCTTTATTGGAACTTTTATCAGAAATTTTTGCTTTTGCCCCAGTTATAATTCCACTATCTAATGTACCAAAACCTTTAAGTTTTTTAGCGAATAAAATACTTTTTAAATATGTATTTTTTAGAAATCCATCTTTACCTTTTTTTAGTTTTAGTTCAGCAGTTAGTGCTCCACTATAGCTTTCTTCATCAAAGTGATTCATTGAGCCAGTTGGCTGAAAACCTACAGACAATGTTATATTATGGACATTTCCTTTATCAATTTCTTCAAATAATTCATTTTTATATATTTGAATCATTTCAAATGTATAATCATTTTCACAATGGAATTCTAAATATTCTTTAAGCTGATTCATTGTATTTGCTTTAGTATTAACTTGAAAAACAACAACACCATTATTATAAATTTTCACTCTATTA